>CAZUBS010000218.1:0-4417 GCA_964618595.1 uncultured Desulfohalobiaceae bacterium | reverse complement strand
AAGGCGGCGTATACCGCAATCCCCCCTTCGGCTTGGTTCGCTATCGGGGTCGGAATCGGAATCGGGATCGAAGCGATTTGATTTCGATCCCGAGCCCGATAGCGATCCCAATCCCAATCCCGATCCCGATTCCGATAGCGAGCCGTGAGGGATCGAGACACCTCCCGGGTCAGTGTCACCCGTATGTTCTGCCCGCGCACTTCTTGACATCCCCTGCCCCGTTCCTTTAGCCACAACCCTAAGCCTTCAACAGGAACCCGGCCGGAGGAATGTCCCTCCGGCCTTTTGCGATCCTCAGTCCTCCGGCATCCCAAGGAGAATCCCATGAACACCAAGATCATCCTTCCCGAGAAGGATCTGCCCACCCAGTGGTACAACTGCCTGCCCGACCTGCCCACACCCCTGGCGCCCCCCCTCAACCCGGCCACGAACGAGCCCCTGACCCCGGACATGCTCTCGCCCATCTTTCCCATGGGGGTCATCGAGCAGGAGGTCTCAACCAAGCGCTGGATCGACATCCCCGAGCCCGTGCTGGACATCTACCGCCTCTACCGGCCCTCCCCGCTCAAGAGGGCCCGCCGGCTGGAGAAGGCCATCGGAACCAAGTGCAGGATCTACTACAAGGACGAGTCCGTGTCCCCGGCCGGCTCCCACAAGCCCAACACCGCCATAGCCCAGGCCTACTACAACAAGCAGGAAGGCGTGACCCGCATCGCCACCGAGACCGGGGCCGGGCAATGGGGCACCGCCCTGTCCTTTGCCTGCTCCATGTTCGGCATGCAGTGCACCGTGTACATGGTCAAGGTCAGCTATGAGCAGAAGCCCTACCGGGGCATGCTCATCCGCAGCTACGGGGGCGAGGTCTTCCCCTCGCCCTCCGAGCACACCAAGACCGGGCGGCAGGCCCTCAAGGACGACCCGGGCTGCAAGGGCAGCCTGGGGCTGGCCATTTCCGAGGCCGTGGAGGACGCGGCCACCCACGAGGACACCAAGTACTCCCTGGGCAGCGTGCTCAACCACGTCATCCTGCACCAGACCGTGACCGGGCTGGAGACCGAGAAGCAGCTGGCCATGATCGGGGAGAAGCCCGACTACCTGGTTGGCTGCGTGGGGGGCGGCAGCAACTTCGGCGGCTTTGTGGTGCCCTTTCTGCCCCGCAAGCTAAGCGGCGAGAAGATCGCCTTCGTGGGCACCGAGCCCAAGGCCTGCCCCACCCTGACCCGGGGGCAGTTCCGGTACGATTACGGAGACGTGGCCCGGCTGACCCCGCTGCTCAAGATGCACACCCTGGGGCACAACTTCATGCCCGCCCCCATCCATGCCGGGGGGCTGCGCTACCACGGCGACGCCCCCATCCTCTCCAACCTCGTGGACAGCGGCCTGGTCGAGCCCAGGGCCTACTTTCAGAACGACTGCTTCGAAGCGGCCAAGCTCTTTTTGCAGACCGAAGGGTTTCTCCCTGCGCCCGAGACATCCCACGCCATCAAGGGGGCCATCGACCTGGCCAGGGAGGCCGAGCCGGGATCGACCATCGTCTTCCTCTACTCCGGCCACGGCCTGCTCGACCTGGCTGCCTACGATGCCTACCAGCAGGGCAGGCTGACCGACTTCGAGTACCCCGAGGAGATGATCGCCGAGGCCCTCAAGAGCTGCCCCAACGTCGAGGACCCCTGCATTTCGAGATAGATTGGCTCGAGGCCTGAAGCTCGAAGATTGAAGCAAAGGCCGGGGAAAGGTCTTTCCCCGGCCTTTTTATATGACTCCATCAGCTTCCCACCCGTTAAAGATATTCCCACATTCCCAAGCCTTTTTCCGGCTTCCAGCTTCCAGCTTCCAGCTTCGACCTTCCAAAAAATCCCCCCGGAGAAGGTCGAAGCACTTGACTCTTCCCCCCGACTTGAGCAGGACAGTGGACTCGTCCCCTGGTTTTTTTCGGACAGGGGCCCCGGATCGGGAGCTCTCGGTCCGCTTTTACCACCAAGGAGGGACTATGCGTTACAAATCACTGCTTTTGACGCTTGCTGTCCTGCTTCTGGCATGCCCCGCCCTGGCCAAGGACACCATCAAGGTCGGGGCAATCCTGGCCGTGACAGGCCCGGGCTCCTTCCTCGGGGGGCCCGAGGCCAGGACCATGGAGATGCTGGCCGAAAGGATCAATGCCGCGGGCGGTGTCAACGGCCACCAGCTCGAGCTGATCATCAAGGACTCGGGCGGCAGCCCGGAAAAGGCCATCTCCTTTGCCCGGCAGCTCATCGAGGAGGAGCGGGTCTTTGCCATCCTGGGGCCTTCCACCAGCGGGGAAAGCCTCAAGATCAAGAACATCTGCGAGGAGGGGGAGACCATCATGCTCTCCTGCGCGGCTGCCGAGCTGATCGTCAACCCGGTGGCCAAGTGGGTCTTCAAGACGCCTCAGAAGGACAGCCACGCCGCCAAAAAGATCTTCCTGGAGATGCAGGACATGGGCGTGTCCAAAATCGCGGTGGTGGCCGGAAACACCGGCTTCGGCAAGGCCGGACGGCAGCAGCTCCTGGACCTGGCCCCCCAGTTCGGCATCCAGGTGGTCGTGGACGAGGTCTATGACAAAGGGGCCACGGACCTCTCCGCGGTGGTGGCCAAGCTCATGTCCCACCAGGACGTCCAGGCCGTGGTCAACTGGTCCATCGTGCCTGCCCAGGCCATCATCGCCAAGAACATGCGCCAGGCAGGCTGGGACGTGCCCCTGTTCCAGAGCCACGGCTTCGGCAACATCAAGTACGTGGAGGCTGCCGGAGCTGCGGCAGAGGGGATCATTTTCCCGGCCGGCCGGCTGCTGGTGGCGGAGGACCTGCCTGAAAGCCATCCCCAGAAGGCGCTGCTCCTGGACTACAAGAACAGCTACGAGGCCAGGTACGGTGAACCCGCCTCCACCTTCGGCGGCCACGGATACGACGCCTTCATGATCCTGGTGGAAGGCATCGAGCAGGCAGGCCCGGACAAGCACGAGGTGCGCGACGCCATCGAGCACCTCCAGGGCTTTCCCGGAACCGGCGGCATCTTCAACTTCTCACCCCAGGACCACAACGGCCTGGACCTGGACGCCTTCGAGATGCTCACGGTCAAGGACGGCGCCTTCGCCATCTACGGGAAGTAGCCACCGGCGCCGGTTCCACCAGTCAGAACAGGGGGCGGGGCCGAATTGGCTCCGCCTCTTTTTTCCGCCTTGCGAGCAGGCGCTGACCTATTGTAAGCAGTTGTACCGACCCGGAACGGATCCACTACCGGTTTCTCTGTGACTGATTGAGCGACGCCATGGTGCGGTGTGCCATCGGGCAGGCCGAGTCTTTTTACCGACCCTTGGAATTCGCATTGAGCTCGCAACTCTTCCTCCAATACCTCTTCGCGGGGGTCACCTACGGCATCATCTATGCCATCGTGGCCATCGGCTTCAACATCATCTACAACACCACCGGGATCATCAACTTCGCCCAGGGCGAGTTCGTCATGCTGGGGGGCATGATCGCCATCTCCCTGAACGGTCTCATGCCGCTGCCACTGGCAATTGCCCTGGCCGTGGTCCTGACCATGGCCGTGGGGGCCCTGGTCGAGATCAGCTTCATCCGCTGGCTGCAGAGCCCCTCGGTGCTGCGCATGATCATCATCACCATCGGCCTGTCCATCCTCATCCGCGAGGCCGCCCTGCACATCTGGGGCGAGAGCGTGCGTTCCCTGCCCTACTTCGCGGGCAACGAGATAAGCTCCGTCTCCATCCTCGGGGCCAGGATATCGCCCCAGGTGCTCTGGGTGATCGGCATCTGCACCCTGATGGTCGCCTTCCTGAGCGCCTTCTTCAAGCTGACCTCCCTGGGCCGGGAAATGCGCGCCTGCGCCGCCAACCGCCTCGCGGCCATGCTGTGCGGCATCAACACCAGGAACATGGTCACCTTCTCCTTCATGCTCAGTGCCGGGATAGGCGCCCTGGCCGGATGCGTCATGTCCCCCATCACCTACAGCCAGTACGACATGGGACCCGCCCTGGCCATCAAGGGCTTCACCGTGGCCATCCTGGGGGGGCTGGGCAACTCCATGGCCGCGGTGGCCGCCGGGCTGCTCCTTGGCATCATCGAGGCCTTCAGCATCACGGTCATCCCCCTGGCCTTCCAGGATGCCATTGCCACCACCATCCTGCTGCTGATCCTTTTCGTCCGGCCCCACGGTCTCTTCGGCAGCTCGGAAGCAGCAGCCCTGAAGGAGTTCTGAGTGCAGCCCCGCCGCTCTCTCCCCATCCTGGCCATGGCCGTGCTGGTGGTGGGCCTGCAGCTGCTCACCCTGGCCACGGGCACCGGCTACTACCTCACCCAGCTGACCATGGCCGCCTACTACTCCCTGGTGGTCATCGGTCTGTGCGTGCTCATGGGCTACTGCGGCCAGATCTCGCTTG
>CAZUBS010000217.1:0-4446 GCA_964618595.1 uncultured Desulfohalobiaceae bacterium | reverse complement strand
CCACCACAGTCGTCCCCCTGGGAAATCCGCTGGAAGGTGTTGCCTTGGAAAAACGAGACCCTCCGCAATCGAGACTTTGAGTCATATCAAAGCACAAAGGCCGAATTCAGGTGTTCTTTGGCCATCAGGCAACAAGCTGTCCCAAAAAACCGAAACCTCGAATAGGGATCACCACGCCAATGAAAAGAAAAATCATCGAAATCGACGAAGAGCTGTGCAACGGCTGCGGCCAGTGCATCACGGGCTGCGCAGAGGCCGCCCTGACCCTGGTGGACGGCAAGGCCCGCCTGGTGTCCGACGTTTACTGCGACGGGCTCGGGGCCTGCCTCGGGGAATGCCCCACGGGCGCGCTCACCCTTGTGGAGCGCGAGGCGCCCGCCTTTGACGAGCAGGCCGTGCACGAGCGGGTCAAATCCCTGGAGAAGGTCACCGCCGATCAGAAATCGCAGGCTTCTGGGGGAGGCTGCCCCTCAGGCCGGTTCCAGATGTTCACCCCCTGCGAGCAGGCCAACCTGCCCCGGGCCAACACGGGGTCGGCACTTTCCCACTGGCCGGTGCAGATCCGCCTGGTCCCGGCCCACGCCCCCTTCCTCAAAGGGGCCGACCTGCTGGTGGCCGCCGACTGCACCACCGTGGCCTGTCCCGGTTTCCACAGCGAGCTGCTCCAGGGGCGCGTCGTGCTCATGGGCTGCCCCAAGTTCGACGACCAGCAGGCCATGCTCACGAAGTTCGTGGACATCCTGGCCCGGGGGGAGATCAACAGCATCACCGTGGCCAGCATGGAGGTGCCCTGTTGCTCCGGCCTGCCCGGACTTGTCCTCAAGGCGCGGGAGATGACCAACTCCAAGATCCCGATCGAGCAGGCCGTCATCTCCGTGCGGGGGGAGATCCTGGAACGCAGCGCTCTGGCGGCCTGATCCTGCACATTTGCACGGCGCACTTTGACCCCGTCCTGAAATCCCCATACGAAGCTGTGACCGGTGTCTCGAGAACCTTTTCAACCCATCTCACTTCGCAGCAAAGGAGGAGAACGTGTCCCAAAAGGTCTCTATCGAAACCGAGGAATGCATCGGCTGCCAGACCTGCGTGGAAATCTGCCCCGAGGTCTTCGGCTTCAACGAGGACGAGGAAAAGGCTTACGTGATCAAGCCCACCGGCGGGCCCGAAGACGAGATCCAGGAGGCCGTGGACTCCTGCCCCGTGGAGTGCATCCACTGGGAAGAGTAGCCTATGGTTAAAACCGGCAGCGGGCCCGGGCATCTGCACACCGGATGTCCGGACCGCTGTCGCACTCCCCCCAAAATACCTGGAACCGCCTCCCACCCTCTCCAGCCTTCTTTCTCCAGCTTTCACCCTTTCGCTTCAGCCATTTTTTCACAAACCCCTTGATATTTTCTCTGGGAATGGTGTTTATTGAAATAAGGGCCTGAAATCGAAAAGACTTGTCACGCCTCGGGGAGGGGGGAATGAAACGAGCCGTCAAGCCGATCCTGTTGATCGCCATCGGAATAGTCGTGGCCTTTCCCCTGTTCAGCATGACCTACTACACCATGGCCCGCACCTCCACGCCCGAGTTCTGCTCCATGTGCCACGAGATCGTCCCTGCCTACCAGGCTTGGAAGACCTCCAGCCATTCCAACAACCCCCAGGGCATCGTGGCCAACTGCATGGACTGCCACCTGCCCCCGCCGGAAGACACCATCGACTTCTTCTTCACCAAGACACTGCACGGGGCCAAGGACGTCCTGGCCCACGTGGTCCATGGATCGGAAGCCTACGACCGGCGGGAGAACCGGCGCAAGGCCTATGAGAACATGCAAAACCAGAACTGTGAAAAGTGCCACCGCAACCTGCTGCACATCCCGGACAAACGGGGCGCCATGCTGGCGCACCGGTCCGCCCTGTACGGCCGTGAAGGCAATGAACGCAAGTGCGTGGACTGCCACCACAAGCTGGTCCACATGGACAGGTCCTATTACGCCTACAAGGAAATCCGGGGACCCTACCGGGCACCCGGCATCGTCTTCAACTCCAGGGGCGAAGTCGAATATCCAACCGATTGGGGAGGCTCACTATGAACAGATGGCTTGGAACGTTGGTCGCGGCGCTCGTCCTGGGGGCTGTGTTCGCCCTGCCTGCCGTGGCCCAGGAAATCACCGTGGAGAATTACATGAAGGACCGGCAGTTCCGGCTGTCCCGGGCCATGCCCCAGGAGGCCGTGGCCTGCATCGAGTGTCACAAGCAGGAGAACCCGGGATTGTTCGCCGACTGGGCCGCCAGCGGTCACGCCAAGTCCGGGATCACCTGCCTGGACTGCCACCTGGCCGACCCGAACGATAAGGACGTGAGCACGGCCCACGAGGAGGTGTACGAGGGCGGGGACAGCAAATGGGCCAGCAAGGACTACCTCGTGCCCGTGGCCGCGGCCGTCACCCCCATGGACTGCTCCCGCTGCCACCCGGACGAAACCCAGCAGTACTCGCGCAGCAAACACGCCAACACCATCGAGATCATGTGGAAGATCGACCCCTGGCTCAACCACGGCATGAACTCCAATGTCGAGCGCAAGACCGGCTGCTATGCCTGTCACGGCACCGTGATCAAGATGAAGGAAGGCGCCATCGATCCCGACACCTGGCCCAATGTGGGCGTGGGCCGGGTCAACCTGGACGGCTCGCTGGGCTCCTGCACCAGCTGTCACACGCGGCACCGCTTCTCCGTGGCCGAGGCGCGCATGCCCGAGGCCTGCGACCAGTGCCACCTCGGGCCGGACCACCCCCAGATCGAGATCTACAACGAGTCCAAACACGGCACCATGTACCACGCCTACAAGGACGAGTATAACTGGGACGCCGCCCCCGGCACCTGGACGCCCGGCATCGACTACCGCTCCCCGACCTGCGCCTCCTGCCACATGTCGGGCGCAGGCAACGTGGCGACCACCCACGACACGACCGAACGCCTGTCCTGGGAGACCCAGGCCCCGCTCACGGTCCGGCCTTCGGAGTTCGCCGCTTTCCCGGCCGACACCGACTGGGAGACCGAGCGGGAGAAGATGCAGCACATCTGCTACCAGTGCCACGGACAGCAGTGGATCGACGCCCACTACCAGGACTTTGACAACGCGGTCGAAGAGTACAACGAGGTCTACTATAAGCCGGCCAAGGCCAAGCTGGACGAGCTCTACGAAAAGGGCATCCTCGACGAGAAGCCCTTCTTCAACGAGCACCTCGAGGTCCAGTTCTACGAGCTGTGGCACCACGAGGGGCGCCGGGCGCGCATGGGCGCGTCCATGATGGCTCCGGACTATGCCTGGTGGCATGGTTTCTACGAGTGCAAGCACCGCTTCAACGAGTTCATGGAGGAGGCCAACCACCACCTTGAGACCGGGGAGAAGGCCTTCAAGTACCCAACCTTCCCCAACGCCAGTGGCGACACCACCAGGCCCGCGGCCATCTTCGGGGAGCAGTAAACCACAACCATGGCGCAACCACAGAGGCCCGCTCGTTTGGAGCGGGCCTCTTCTTTTCCGGTGCATCTTTTCGGTTCTTCGACGTTTCGAATAAAAATGCCAAAAAGATTTTCCCAGCAACTCCCCACCACAGCCATCCCGGACTTGCCTGCCCCGGCGTAGCTTAAGCGAAGAGGGGATCCGGGATCCATGTCTTTTGCGATCATCCGGACAAAGGCATGGATTCCGGCTCGGGGGCCGGAATGACGGTGTATTGGAGCACCGATTCCCACATGGCCGCTCTCGGATCAGTATCGGCCATTTCCATATAAAACGTCGAAGAACCTGACACTGTGGCAAATATGCCCCAGCCTCTGGAGGGACGAGGCCGGGCAGCCCTCAGCCCCTTCCTTTGTCCGTGGGCAAAAGGTTTTTTTCCCTGGAAGCAGCCTGGTCCTCCTCAATCTGCTGGTCGAGCTGGTGGACCACGGCCACGTCGGCCTTCCTGGCCTCGTCCTCCATCGCGGCCAGATCTGCGGGGGCGTGCCTCTCCTCCCTGGGCGCCTGCAGGAGGTGCACGGTCTGGCTGGGTTGGGGCATCTCGATGCCGGCCTGGTCAAAGGCCCGCTTGACCAGACGCATGGCCTCGCTCCGGACCTTGAGGAAGTCGGCCTGACGCTGGTCCACCCAGCCAAAGAAGGAGATCACCATGCTGAAGTCCCCGACCTGCTCCACAAGCATGGTGGGCGGCGGATTGTCCATGACCCCGGGCATGGCGTTCAGGGTCCTGAGCCCCACCTCCTGGACCTCGAGCAGCCGCTCGTCCATGCCCACTCCCAGGGAGAACTGGAACCGGCGGCGGGGGTTGCTGGTGTAGTTCCTGATGACGTTCTTGTAGACCGTGGCGTTGGGGATGCGCAGATGGTTGCCGTCCAGGGTCATCAGCACCAGCTCGCGAGAGTTAAATCGGACAATGACCCCTTGGTCCGGGCCGA
>CAZUBS010000216.1:0-4497 GCA_964618595.1 uncultured Desulfohalobiaceae bacterium | reverse complement strand
GGCACCGGCTCGTCTGCATCGTCTTCGCCGACAAGCGCGACTTCGAGCGCTTCGAAGGCCTCGAGGTCTTGAACCCGTGAGTGCCGACGAGCCGAGGGCCGTGCGGGTGGCGCGCTGTGCTTCCGGGGGGAACAAGGGTCGACCCCTCCGCGGTGGCGTCGCTCGCCCGCCTCGAGCGGGTGTGCCACGTTCCCGCCGTGCCGGAGGCTGGCGCGGTCATCTTCGCCGTCACCTACGTCCTCTGGTCGGCCCGGCGGCTCGGCGCCCTCGGGCTGGATCGGCCGGCGGCGGCCCTCCTCGGCGCGGTGGCCTGCGTGGCTCTCGGCGTGCTCGAGCCCGAGGCGGCCCTCGAAGGGATCAAAGGCCTGGCGGTTCTGACTGCGGAAGATCACGACACCTCCATCGACTGCGAGGTGGTGCACCAGGAGTTCGCCCCGGCAGGGCCCGCAGACAGCCCCGTGGTCCAGGCCCTGAGCCGCGCGGTCCAGAGGGAAACCGGTGTTAGGGCCCGCCCCAAAGGTATTGGGGGCGGCACTGTGGCGGCGCTCATTCGGCGCAGGGGATACCCGGCGGCAGTGTGGAGCACCATCCTGAACAACGCCCACCAGCCCAATGAACACACCCGGATCAGCCACATCATCCGGGACGCCACGGTCTTTGCCTCCATGCTGCTCGATCCGGACCTCGGCGGCTGTGATGCGACGCATGGCTGATTTTTTTGCCCCTCTGACCTTCTGGAAAGACCCTGCACGGCCCGGAACCGGGCACACCCCTCAGGGCCACCCTGAATGACACCCCCCGGGGCGATCCGCACCATGGTCAGACCCGATTCTCCAGAAAGATTCGACACCATCGTGGTCGGCGCGGGCCACGCCGGATGCGAGGCCGCCATGGCCTGCTCGCGCCTGGGCCTGGCCACCCTGCTGCTGACCATAAACGCCGACCGCATCGGGCACCTGTCCTGCAACCCGGCCATCGGGGGGCTTGCCAAGGGCCACATGGTCCGGGAGATCGATGCCCTGGGAGGCTGCATGGGAGTGTGGGCGGACCGGGCCGGGATCCAGTTCCGCATTCTCAACACCCGCAAGGGTCCGGCGGTCCGGGCAACCCGGGCACAGATGGACCGGGAGACCTACATGCGGGTGGTCAAGCAGGACCTGTTCCGCCAGCCCGGGCTGTGGGTACGGGAGGCCATGGTCGAGGAGCTGCTGATCCGGGATGGCTGTGTCCGTGGGGTGCGCACCTCCCTGGGGGAGCTGTTCAGCGCCCCTGCCGTTCTGATCACCACGGGCACCTTCCTGCGCGGGCTCATCCACGTCGGCCTGCACAACCAGCCCGGGGGCAGGCTTGGGGATCCTCCTGCCAGGGCCCTCTCCAGCAGCCTGGAACAAGCCGGGATGACCCTGGGGCGCCTCAAGACAGGGACCGTGCCCCGGCTTCTCAGGGAGAGCGTCGACTTCGAACGGCTGGAGATCCAGCCTGGGGACGATCCCCCCCCCTGCTTCAGCTTCCATTCCCCGGGCCCGCCCCTTCCCCAGGTGCCCTGCCACATCACCTACACCACCGCCAGGACCCACGATGTCATTCGACGGGGATTCGACCGCTCCCCCCTCTTTACCGGGTTGATCCAGGGGGTGGGGGCCCGGTACTGCCCGTCCATCGAGGACAAGGTGGCCCGCTTTCCGGACAAGGACCGGCACCAGATATTCATCGAGCCCGAGGGACTGGACAGCCCCGAGGTCTACCCCAACGGCATTCCCACCAGCCTGCCCATCGACATTCAAAAGGCCATGCTGGCCACCATCCCGGGGCTGGAAAAGGCCCACATCGTGCGCCCCGGCTACGCCATCGAGTATGACTTCTGCCCCCCGACCCAGCTCAAGCCGACCCTGGAGACCAAGGCCGTGTCCGGCCTCTATCTCGCGGGACAGATCAACGGCACCTCCGGGTACGAGGAGGCAGCGGCCCAGGGGTTGTGGGCGGCATGCAACATTTTCTGCAGGCGTGCCGGGAGACCCCCTTTCGTGCTGGGCCGCGACCAGGCCTACATGGGGGTTCTGGTTGACGACCTGGTCACCAAGGGCACCAGCGAGCCCTACCGCATGTTCACCTCCCGTGCCGAGCACCGGCTGCTGCTGCGGGAGGACAATGCCGACCAGCGCCTGACAAAGATCGGCTGGGACCTCGGCCTGGTGGGCGAGACGCATTGGACGGCTCACAGCCTGAAAATGGAGTCACTCGGAGACCTCATGCGCGGCCTGCAGCAAACAACCGTCCGCCCCGACCTCGCCACCAGGACCCTGCTCCAGGAGCTCGGGGCGGCCGTTCCCAAGAAGGCCGTACCCCTGAGCGGACTCCTGCGCCAACCCGGGCTGACCATTCAGGACCTGCTCCCCTTCTGGCCCGGCCTTGCAGACTTTTCAGCCCCGGTCCTGGATCAGGGTGAGATAGAGGCCAAGTACCAGGGATACCTCCAGCGACAGCAGGAGCTTGTGGATCGGTCCCGTCGGGCGGAAACCATCGCTCTGCCCGGGGACCTGGACTACAGTGACGTGTCCGGCCTGTCCCGCGAGGCCGTGGAGAAGCTGTCCTCCATCCAGCCCCGCACCCTGGGGCAGGCGGGCCGCATCTCGGGAATAACCCCGGCCGCCATCGCCTGTCTGGAGATCCACCTCAAGAAGACCGGGCGGCTCACCCAGCGCTCCTGAGCTTGCGCCAAGCAGTCTGCAGTGGGCAGGTGCCGATCCCGAAAGTGACTCCCTGCATCTTGCCCTGATTGCGTAGAAAGGCTACCGGAAGCGATGTGGGGGAAAGAAACAATCTTTCAAGAACCTGCGCTGAATCTTGCCTTGCTATCCTGGAATCTCAGCGGTGCGAGTGAAGCATGAACCCTTGGCTGGCCCAGTTCCAGAACCCGCTGTTCGGTGAGATCAGCCGCAACGTCAGGAGCTGGGAGTTCAACCCGGCCTCCCTGGCACTTATCCTGGCCACCGGCAGCCTGATCCTGTTGAGCATAGCCTGTTCCATGGTCTACAACCGCAGGTTGGCCAGAAAGCGCCCTCCCCGGGCTGATTTCGCGATCAGGGAGCCGGCCAGGATCAGGGAAATCCTGACCATGGCCCTGGAGCAACGCTCCCGCATCGAGCTCAGCTTCGAGCCCATTGACGCCCCCCACAGGTTTGCCGCCTGCTCACTGGAGGATTTCGACAGCAGGGGGCTGACCATTGAGCTGCCCGACTACCTCGAGCCCAGGCCGGAGTGGAAAGGGCGTTCTGGTTACCTGTTCTTCGGGCTGGAAACCGGCCAGGACAAGCAAACATTCTACACCTTCCCCACGATCCTCTCCAGCATTTTCCGGAGAAAATCCGGGCGGCTCTACTGCACCACGCCGTTTCCGGACCTGCTCCACATGGGGCAGAAGCGACGCCATTTTCGCTTCGAGCCCCCCAGCCACCTGGTCAAGAAGGTCGTGGCCTGGAATGCGATCTACTCCCAAACGGGCGTACCCGAGCAAGCGGTGCACAAGTGGCCTCCCCCCCTGTTCCAGGTCAGTGACGGGAAAGGGGGCGAGGTGCTGCTCGTCAACATCTCGGCCTGCGGCATCCGCCTCAAGGTCTTCCAGCCCGCCCGGCGCAAGGCGGATTTCGATCCGGCAAAGAACCGTGCCCTCTTCCTGTTCCTCGAGATCCGCGACCCGGAGAAAGGCCAGGACATGGCCTTTTGGTTCTCCGGGACATTGCGTAATTATTACGAGGACTACACCACCCGTGACCTGGAGATCGGCCTGCAGTTCATCGCCCTTGGCGAGCCCGACCCGGACAAGGCCGAGAACCTGTCCTGGAAGAAGATAGACTGCGACGAGGGTGTCACGGAGCTGGAGAACTGGATTGTCAAAAGACACATGGAGCTGTATCGGGAAAAGGGGCTTACGTGAGCCAGAACACAAGGAGGATTGCTTTGGAAGAAGGTTCAGAGGGAAGTTTGTGGGCCGTGATCCGCAAGTTCTTCAGCGGCAGATCTGAAACCCCGGTCGAGGACCTGATACTCGAGGCCCAGGAGGAAGGGGACCTCAAGCACGACGAGGTCCAGATGCTGCTCAACGTCGTTCACCTGGGACGCAAGAAGGTGCGGGAGATCATGGTCCCCCGCCCGGACATCGACTGCGTCCCGCTCTCGGCCACGGTCGAGGATGTGGCCGAGCTCATCATATCCAGCGGGCACACCCGAATCCCCATCTTCGAAGAGACCAAGGACCACATCCAGGGCATCGTGCACGCCAAGGACCTGCTCAAGGTCCTGCTGCATCCGGAGCTCCCGGACCGCTCCCTCGCATCGATCATGCGCAGGCCCTTCTTCATCACCGAAAACACGAACATGCGGCAGCTGATCCTGGACTTTCAGGTCAGGAAGGTCCACCTGGCCATTGTCATGGACCGCTACGGAGGCACCTCCGGCCTGGTGACCTCCGAAGCCGTCCTGGAGCAGATCGTGGGCGAG
>CAZUBS010000215.1:3197-4500 GCA_964618595.1 uncultured Desulfohalobiaceae bacterium | reverse complement strand
CATTGAGTGCCTACCGTGTTGTGACACGGTGCGTCAGGTGTGGCAAGTCAAAGGGACACAGCCGCCATCACAACGCAGGGGATTGACACCAAATGGCCTTTGTACCTAATCATGCAACAGTTGAGAAAGAAACGGGAAAAATTTCTCCATACTCTCAGGGAGGACCAATGCGACCCACAGAGGAAAGAAGACGCCTGGAAAGGAAGTCGTTCGATCCCCCGCTGATCGGCATTGTCAACGATTGCGAAGGTGGGAGCATTGTGAAGGAGCGGCGTGGTTGCCCCTGGGGGTTTGTCTTTGTCGATGTCCCCAACCTGAGCCGGAGTGGTGCCCTGATTGCCTCCTCTTTTCCGATCGATGAGGGCAGCCTGGTTGACTTTCAGGTCTGCGCCCCGGGTGACCAGGAGTGGAAGAGCTACAAGGCCACGGTGGCCTGGTCCGGGGAACGTGATGAAGAGGGGCTGTACAAGTCCGGACTGGACTTCAGCGCCCCCCACGATGCCTCCTGGTGTCCCCGTCTGCAGCCCGGGGAAGTGGAGTTTCTGATCAATACCCAGTTCCTGCAGGCCATCCCAAGGCATGCACTGCTGCATCTCCTGAACTGCCTGAACAGGCAGCCCATCCTGGCGGGACAGTGCTTTATCTCACAGGGTGAGCCCGGCGACGCCCTGTACATCATCCAGAGCGGCACCTGTGTGGTCACCGTGGTCAAGGACGGGGAAAGCCACCAGGTGGCCAGGCTCAAGAGCGGTGACCTGGTGGGGGAAATGGCCGTGCTGACCGGTGAGCCGCGCAGCGCCAATGTGATCGCCGAGACCGACATGGTGGTCTGGCGGCTGGACAAGGAGGAGTTTGACAGTGTGGCCGCGGAGCATTCCGATCTGCGCATCTTCCTCACCGAGCTGGTCACCAACCGTTTTGAGACCTCCCCAGTGACGGCGGACCGGACCGTGGGCAAGTACGTGATCAAGAACAAGATCGGTCAGGGGGGCTGGAGCCTGGTCTACGAGGGCAGGCACAAGGTCCTGGACATGCCCGTGGCCATCAAGATGCTCAAGCACGACATGGCCATGGAGGCCAGCTTCCAGGAGCGCTTCCGCCAGGAGGCCAACATCATTGCCCAGCTCATCCACCCCCATATCGTCAAGGTCTACGACATTGACGAGCTCTACCAGACCGCCTTCATCATCATGGAGTACCTGGAAGGGGAGTCCCTGCGCAGCCTGCTCAACCGCATGGGCTGCCTGCCCCACGCCCTGACCGTGAAGTTCCTGGTTCAGGTGGCCGAAGGGCTCGCCTACGC
>CAZUBS010000215.1:0-3097 GCA_964618595.1 uncultured Desulfohalobiaceae bacterium | reverse complement strand
ATGCACGCCGCAGGCATGACTGAAAAAGGGCCTTTCCGGGCCGCGAACGAGGACCGTTTCCTGGTGCGTGACATGGGGCGGCAGGGAGTGATGCTGGCAGTTGCGGATGGTCTGGGAGGCCACACCGGCGGGGATGTTGCCGCGGAGACAGTTGTTCAGTGCCTGCGCGACATCGATCCGGAAGCCCCCGATCCAGAGGGCATGCTGCACGCAGCCATGGACAAGGCCCAGTCTCTTATTGAAGCTGCTGTACGCCAACGTCCGGAGCTCGAAGGCATGGGGACCACTGCTGTCTGCGCCTGGCACCGAGGCGGCACTGCGCACTGGTACAGCATCGGCGACAGCAGGCTCTACCACGCGAACGGCCGGGGCCTGCACCAGATCAGCACGGATCAGACCCTGGTGCAGTTCCTCCTTGAGGAAGGCACGATCACGCCGGAGCAGGCCGTCAACCATCCACACCAGCAGGTTCTCTACCAGTGCATCGGCTGTCCCGACCCGGAGCCGGAGCTGGGCAGCTTTGGCGTGAACAGGGGGGATGTCCTGCTTCTTTCCAGCGACGGGTTTCACGACGTGCTTTCTCAGGATGCAGTTGCAAGCTTTCTCACTGACCATGCAGACCTTGACGAACTCGTGCAGAGATTGATCGGGGCCGCGCTGGAGGCTGGCAGCAGGGACAATATCACTGTAGTTGCAGCTCGAGTTGACTGACCACGCTTCGAGCCGGCTGGCATGTCCACCCGACCCGGGCCATGACGCGGAGGTTGCCTATGTTTGTTCGATTCTGGGGGGTTCGGGGGTCGATTCCGGTGTCGGGGAAAGAGTGTGTCCGGTACGGTGGTGACAGCTCATGCCTGGAAATTCGGACCGGTACGGGCGAGGTGGTGATCGTGGATGCCGGCACGGGCATACGCTCCCTGGGCAGCCTGCTCATCCAGGAGGGGGTCACGCACGTCAACCTCCTGTTTTCCCATTTCCATTTGGACCACATTATCGGGCTGCCATTTTTCAAGCCTCTTTTTCAGCAGGATGTGACCATTACCGTCATTGGCTGCCCTTCGGCCCAGGGCAGCTTCGAGACCATCTATTCACAGCTCATGCACCCTCCCTATTTTCCCGTCCCGTTCGAGAGGGTTTCCGGCAGTGTCCACTACGAGATGCAGTGCAACGAGACCTTTGCGATCGGGGACACGACCATCACCACCATCCCTCTCAGCCACACCGACCCCGGGTTTGGCTACCGCTTCAGCACCGACTCCTCCAGCTTTGTGTTCCTGACGGACAACGAGCTGGGGCACGCCCACGATGGAGGACGCTCATTCGAGGAGTATGTCCGCTTCTGCCGGGGGGCGGACCTGCTGGTGCACGACGCCGAGTACACCAGTGAAGACTACGCCCTGAAAAAGGGGTGGGGGCACTCCACCTATCACGATGCCCTGCGCCTGGCCCTGGAGTCCGGGGTCAAGCAATTCGGCCTTTTCCACCACAATCAGGAGCGGACAGACGATGGCATCGATGCCATTGTGAGCGATTGCCGCGCAGTGATCGCCGATGCCGGCAGCTCGCTGGAATGCTTTGCCGTGGCCCAGGGCATGGAGTTCGAGCTGGATGCGGGGAATCTTTAGGGGGGATGCAGCACCTGTCCCTGTGTTGTTGCAAGAGGCTCTCAACCCGGCCGGTTGGGAGGGTTCGCTGGTTCACCGCCTCCCTTTTGTTCCAATGTTTACATACAGGCGCCATGTTTGACAGGGCGTCGACTCTTTCGTCAGCTGTGGCCACCATGGGAAAACCTTCCTCTGCTGCAAAGCAGTGGGATTTTTTTGCACGCAACAAGAGAACCCAACGAGGATGATCCGTGGCACAGGGGAAGCACAACGGCACGACTGGTTCGCTGGTGGAGGCCCTGCAGAGCGTGGAGCTCTTTTCCGGGGTGGGGGACAAGGACCTGGAACGGCTGTCGCGGCATTTTGTCCTGAAAACCTATCCCCGCGGGGAACGGCTCTTTTCAGAGAACGATGCCGCAAATGGCCTGTTCATTGTAACGCAAGGGTATTGCGGCGTTCTGGTCGCGTCCGGCCCTGGAGGGGAAGAAAAGGAGGTGGTCCTGCTGGGCAGCGGGCTGAGCATCGGTGAGATGGCCTGGGTGGACCGGGGCAAGCGTTCCGGGTCCGTGGTGGCCGCCTCCGACCCGGTCCAGGTGGCCTGGGTGCCCTACGAGACCCTCGACGTCTACTGCCGCAAGCACCCCAGGGCCGGCTACCGCATCATGCGCAACATCGCCGCCGACCTCTCCTTCCGCCTCCGCCAGCAAACGCATGGGGGAAGGTGATCAACTCTGAAATTCACGGAGGCGACATGGCCAGGATCGTGATTCTCGGGGCGGGGTTTGCCGGGCATACGGCAGCGGTGTATCTTGGCAACCGGCTTGGAAAAGACCATGAGATCACCGTGGTCAACAAGTACAGCTACTTCTGCTACCTGCCCTCCCTGATCTGGGTGGCGGTGGGGCACATGCACCCGGACAAGGTGCGCTGCTCCCTCAAGGACATATACGAGCGCATCAACGTCCACTTTGTCCAGGGCACGGCACACACCGTCTATCCGGAGTCCAACCGGGTCCTGGTGCACGAGACCGGGAGCGGGGTCGAGCGCAGCCTGGACTATGACTACCTGGTCATCGCCACCGGCCCCAGGCTCGACTTCGATGCCACACCGGGTCTTGGACCCAGGGCCGGGACCACACTGTCCATCTGCTGGCTGGACCATGCCGTCGAGTGCCGCAACACCTACCTGGAGCAGGTGGAGCGCATGCGCCGGGGCGAGCAGGTGACCATGGTCCTCGGTTCGGGCCATGCCACGGCAACCTGCCAGGGAGCCGCCTTCGAGTATCTGGCCAACATCCACAAGGATCTGGTGCGCAAGAAGATCCGCAACCGGGCAACATTGCGCTGGCTGTCCAACGAGCCGGCCCTGGGGGACTTCGGGGTTGGCGGGGTGCGGGTGCGCAGGCAAGGCCGGGTCTCAGACAGCGCGACCCTCCTGCGTCACGTCCTGAAGGAGTTCTACATCGAGTGGGAGTTCCGCCGCGCGCTGCCGG
>CAZUBS010000214.1:0-4506 GCA_964618595.1 uncultured Desulfohalobiaceae bacterium | reverse complement strand
ACGCGGCCAACAACATCTGCAAGGGCATCGTGAAGTTCGCCGAGGCCGGCGGCGTGCGCCTGGGTGGGCTGATCTGCAACAGCCGGCTGGTGGACAACGAGGCCGAGATGATCAGCGAGCTGGCCAGGCGGCTCGGAACCCGGATGATCCACTTTGTGCCCCGGGACAACGAGGTCCAGCGTGCCGAGATCAACCGCAAGACGGTCATCGAGCACAACCCGGGCCACGCTCAGGCGGACGAGTACCGCACCCTGGCCCGGAAGATCGAGGAGAACGACACCTTCGTGGTGCCCACGCCGATAGCCATCGAGGAGCTGGAGCAGCTGCTCATCGACTACGGGATCATGAATTGAGGAAGTGCAAAGCTCAAAGCTGAAAGCTGAAAGCTCAAAGCAAGAAATCAAAGCTTGAAGCTGGAAGCAAGAAAAGCCCTTTCGCAGAGGATCGGGGAAATTTCAAATTTGAGATTTGAGATTTGAAATTTGAAATTTGCACAGCGCAACCACAACGCAACAAACAAAAGTGGAGCAAGCGATATGCTGATCATGGTCAAATCTATTGTCAGGCCGGAGAAGGCGGACGACGTCCTGGCCGCTCTCATGGACGTGGGGTTTCCTTCTGTCACCAAGCTCTCTGTGGCCGGCCGCGGCAAGCAGCGGGGCATCAAGATCGGTGAGATCACCTACGACGAGATCGCCAAGGTGATGCTCATGACCGTTGTGGACGAGCAGGACCAGGAGTTCGTGATCAACACCATCATGCAGGCCGCGCGAAGCGGCGAAAAAGGGGCCTTTGGCGACGGCAAGATCTTCGTGCAGCCGGTGGAGGAGATGTACACCATCAGCTCCGGCATCAAGGAGACCGAGCTGGCTTCGGGTGCTGCAGAGGAGTGCCTGGCATGAAAGAGATCGTCGCCGTCATACGCATGAACATGGCCAACCGGACCAAGGAGGCCCTGGCTGGGGCAGGAATTCCCGCGTTTTTTGCCAGCGAGGCCCAGGGCCGGGGCAAGGGGCTGGTGAACTCGGCGCTCCTTGAAGGAGCAGAGAGGGGCTTTGTCGAGGCCGCAGAGATGCTCGGTGAAAAGGGCCGGCTCTACCCCAAGCGGATCTTCACAGTTGTGGTCCACGACGACCAGGTCGAGGAGGTGGTGGAGACCATCATCCAGACCAATCAGACCGGAAAACCGGGCGACGGCAAGATCTTCGTCCAGCCCGTCAGGGAATCGGTTCGTCTGCGGACCATGGAGCGGGGCAGCAAATCGCTGGATTGAGCGACGTACAGTTCGAAGCTCGAAGCTGGAAGCTCGAAGAAAAACAGAAAGGCTGCAAATTTTAGAAATGTCTTTCGAGCCCGGCAGTGCGGAACACACAACAAAAAGGTGCATCGACCATGGCAGTTTCATCCAGGAAAAAAAAGGAGCTCAGCCCGGAGCAGGTCCGGGAGGAGCTGATCAAGAAATATCCGCCCAAGGTGGCCCGTAAGCGGGCCAAGCAGATTCAGGTCAATACCGGGGAGGAGGCATCCACGCCCGAGATCATGTCCAACGTGCGCACCATCCCGGGCATCATAACCATGCGCGGCTGCACCTATGCGGGCTGCAAGGGCGTGGTCCTGGGACCGACCCGGGACATCGTCAACCTGACCCACGGCCCTATCGGCTGCGGGTTCTACTCCTGGCTGACCCGGCGCAACCAGACCAGGCCGGAGACCGGGTCCGACGACAACTACATGCCCTACTGCTTCTCCACGGACATGACAGAGAACGACATCGTGTTCGGCGGGGAGAAGAAGCTCAAGCAGGCCGTGCGGGAGGCCTATGAGCTGTTTCACCCCAAGGCCATCGGCATCTTCTCCACCTGCCCGGTGGGGCTGATCGGGGACGACGTGCACGCCGTGGCCAAGGAGATGAAACAGGAGCTGGGCGACTGCAACGTGTTCGGCTTTTCCTGCGAAGGCTACAAGGGCGTGTCCCAGTCCGCCGGCCACCACATCGCCAACAACCAGCTCTTCAAGCACATCATCGGCGAGAAGGACGAGAAGGGCGGCACCTTCCGCATCAACCTGCTCGGGGAGTACAACATCGGCGGGGACGCCTTTGTCATCGAGGACCTGTTCGAGCGCTGCGGCATCGACCTGGTGGCCACGTTTTCGGGCAACTCCTCCTACGACCAGTTCGCCAGGTCGCACAACGCCGACCTGAACGCGGTCATGTGCCACCGGTCCATCAACTACGTGGCCGAGATGATGGAGAAGAAGTACGGCATCCCCTGGGTCAAGGTGAACTTCATCGGGGCCGGGGCCACGGCCAAATCACTCAGGAAGATCGCCCAGTACTTCGACGACAAGGGGCTCATGGAGCGGGTGGAATCGGTCATTGCCGAGGAGATGCCCGCCGTGGAAGCCGCCCGGGCAGAGGTCAGGCCCCGCACCGAGGGCAAGACGGCCATGCTCTTCGTGGGAGGCTCCCGGGCCCACTCCTATCAGGAGCTGTTCAGGGAGATCGGCATGAAGCCGCTTGCCGCAGGCTACGAGTTCGCCCACCGCGACGACTACGAAGGACGAAGGGTGTTGCCTTCGGTCAAGGTGGACGCGGACTCGCGCAACATCGAGGAGCTCGAGGTCGAGGCTGATCCTACAAAGTACAATCCGCGCAAAAGCGAGGAGGAGCTGGCGGCCCTCAAGGAAAAGGGGGTCACCTTCTCCGAGTACGACGGAATGATGCCGGAGATGGAGAAGAACACCCTGACCATCGACGACCTCAACCAGTTCGAGGCCGACCGGCTCATCGAGCTCTACAAGCCCGACCTGTTCTGCGCCGGCATCAAGGAGAAGTTCAGCGTGCAGAAGATGGGCATCCCCATGAAGCAGCTGCACTCCTATGACTCGCAGGGCCCTTATGCCGGGTTCAAGGGGGCGGTCAACTTCTACCACGAGATCGACAGGTTGGTGAACTCCAAGGTCTGGAGCTTTGCCAGGGCCCCCTGGCAGGAGAGCCCGGAGCTGTCGGCCACCTACGTGTGGGAGTCGTAGTAAGCTTTTGAACAGAGTGCAGGAAAAGGAAAACAAAGAGTCCCGTGAAGCTCGTGACCAAGGCACATTAAGCGGATGGATAAGAGGAATACACAATGACATTACTTCGACACACCCCCAAAGAGGTATTTGAACGCAAGGCGCTGACCATCAACCCGGCCAAGACCTGTCAGCCCATCGGGGCCATGTACGCCGGGCTGGGCATCCACAGGTGCCTGCCGCACAGCCACGGCTCCCAGGGGTGCTGCGCCTACCACCGCTCCACCCTGACCAGGCACTACAAGGAACCCGTTGCCGCGGCCACCAGCTCCTTCACCGAAGGGTCCTCGGTGTTCGGGGGGCAGGCCAACCTGGTCCAGGCCATCGACAACATCTTCACCGTGTACGAACCGGACGTGATCGCGGTGCACACCACCTGCCTGTCCGAGACCATCGGGGACGACGTGCCCCAGATCGCGGACAAGGCACGCAAGGACGGCAAGATCCCAAACGGCAAGTACGTGGTCAGCGCTTCCACGCCAAGCTACGTGGGCACCCACGTGACCGGGTTCGCCAACATGGTCGAGGGCATCCTCAAGGGGTTCGCCGCAACGTCCGGCAAGAAGAACGGCAAGGTGAACATCATCCCGGGATTCGTGGAGCCGGCGGACATGGCCGAGGTGAAGCGCATCGCGGACATGATCGGGGTCACGTCCATCGTGGTCCCGGACACCTCCGGCGTTCTCAACGCGCCTCTGACCGGCCGATACGAGATGTATCCCGAGGGGGGCACCACAATGAAGGAGCTCAAGGCAACGGGCGACGCCGTGGGCACCCTGGCCCTGGGCGAGTGGGCCTCTGCCAAGGGCGCGCAGTTTCTGGACGCCAGGCTCAAGGTCCCATGCAAGATCCTGGATCTGCCCATCGGGCTTTCGGCCACGGACCGTTTCGTGGACACCCTGCGTCAGATCGCCGGGGTGAGCGTGCCCGACAGCATCGCCTTCGAGCGGGGGCAGCTCGTGGACCTGATGGCGGACATGCAGCAGTACTTCTACCGCAAGAAGGTCGCCCTGGTGGGCGATCCCGACCAGATCATCGCCCTGACCGAGTTCCTGGTTTCCCTGGACATGATCCCGGCCCACATCGTGACCGGCACGCCGGGAAAGAAGTTCGAGCGCCGTATAAGGGAGATCACGGCCGAGGTGCCCTATGCGGTCAACGTCAAGGTCGGGGGGGACATGTTCCTGCTCCACCAGTGGATCAAGAACGACCCCGTGGACCTGGTCGTGGGCAACTCCTACTGCAAGCACTTTTGCCGGGACGAGGACATACCACTGGTGCGGCACGGCTTCCCCATCCTGGACCGGCAGGGGCACCAGTACTTCCCCACGGTGGGCTACCGCGGAGGCCTGAGGATTCTGGAGAAGATTCTGGACGCCCTGTTGGATAGGATCGACCGGGACGCGCCGGAGGAGACCTTCGAGCTGGTCTACT
>CAZUBS010000213.1:3449-4515 GCA_964618595.1 uncultured Desulfohalobiaceae bacterium | reverse complement strand
CCAGCACGCAGGCAAAGGCATTGTCGTTTTGAGCGTCCGCGGGCAGGGTCCGCATGTGCGGCAGGAACAGGAAATCGGTCTTTTTGGACAGCAGGTCGGCCATGAAGCCGTGGGCCAGCTCCCCCGGGAAGCAGAAGGCCGAGGCCTGCTGGTCCACGCCCCGGGGGTCGACCCGGTCGGGCAGGACCACCTCGCAGCCCAGCTCGGCAAAAAACGTGCTGAACAGCGGATAGTAGGACCTGGTCAGGTAGGAACGGTTCACCCCGACCGTGGGACGCTTCTTCCCGGAGGTCGCCGGGACCGCCGCAGGCTGGAAGACCCGGCGTTCCCGCCAGGCCACCAGGTCCCTGCCGGACTGGTCCACCTTCTTGTTTCTGACCAGGTTCTCGTAGCGGTTGCAGATCCCTCCGAAGGGAAAGGTCTTGTCACCGACCCGGATACGGGCGATCTCACACCCCCGGTCGCATTTCTCCCTGCCCCCCTTGCAGATGAAGGGTTTCAGGTACTCCACCTCCCGGGAGGCCAGCTCGGCCAGGTCGAAGGTTTGCTCCTCGAGAAGCCCCTGCTCCAAACGGTGCCTGACCTCCAGGGCAACCCCCAAAGCGCCCATCAGACCCGGCTCGGGCGGGACCACGATGCGTTTTCCGGTCAGGGCGGCCATGGCCATGGGCACGGCCTGGTTGTAGCACACCCCGCCCTGCATGAAGACCGTGTCCCCAACGGGCCTGTTGCCCTTGACCCGGTTGGTGTAGTTCATGCAGATGGAGTAGACCAGACCGGCCAGGATGTCCGTGAGGGGCAGGCCTTCCTGGGTGGCGATCTTGATGTCCGAGCTGATGAAGGCCGCGCACTGGTCGTTGAAGTTGGGCGGCCGCTGCCCGCGCAGGGCCACCTCGGCGATCTCGGTGAAGTCCACCCCCATCGACTCCTTGGCCGACTCTTCGAGGCACGACCCCGTCCCGGCCCAGCAGGCCTCGTTCATGGCGTTGTCCGCCGGCACGCCGCCCGTCCGGTCGCTCTCCCTGGTGTCTTGGCCTCCTCCTTCGACGATGGCTCCCACCTCCGG
>CAZUBS010000213.1:0-3439 GCA_964618595.1 uncultured Desulfohalobiaceae bacterium | reverse complement strand
CACGCCCTCGGTCCTGGCGTGCAGCCCGGCAATGGCCCGGCCCGACCCTGTCACGCCCAGGCCGATGATCGAGACCGGCACTTCCAGCTGGCGGTCCAGGCTGGCGTACACCCGCCGGGAGGCATCCACGGGGTCGCCGCTGGTGCGCAGGTAGTCCGAGGCCAGCACGGCCGCATCCTCGACACGCATCAGCACGCCCTTGGTGGTGGTCGAACCAACGTCCAGCCCCAGGATGACCCTGTCACCCGCCCGGGCAGTGCCTCCGGTTCCCTCCTTGAACACCACCTGGTCACGGGAGTCTGCCAGCGGGGGGAGAAAGGAAAAGCTGATCCTGCGCCGGCGCAGAATGCGCTCCCTGCCCGGATAGGGCCGGCACTCGTTCTCAAGCGCCCACAGCCCGGCGCCAAGGGCCTCGAACCAGGGTGCCTGCTCAGGGATGTACAGGTCCTCAATTTCCTCCTTGAGATACCGGACCATGAACCTGTTCCGGGCGCAGCCGCCAACGAGCACCACATGCTCCTTGGGCAGCTTCTTGAGCAGCTCCAGGCATTTCCCGGCCATCATCCGGGCCAGTCCGGAGACCACGTTCATCTTGGGCACGCCCTTGTTCAGGGCGTGTGTGCAGTCGCTCTTGCAGAACACAGAGCAGCGCCCGGAGACCTTGTGGGAGCGGGCGGTGTGGTCCAAAGTCTCCAGGTCGTCCAGGCTGAGCTCCATGCGCGACAGCTGCTGCAGCAGGAACTCCCCGGTTCCCGAGGCGCACTTGTTTCCAGTGTGGATGTTCTGGATGCGCCCCTGCGCGTCCAGGTGGTAGACCATGAAGGTCTCCCCGCCCGCGCTGATCACCGTGCGGTAGGGGTGCCCCTCAGGCAGCGCGAACTTCAGGGCCAGCTCCAGGGCCTGGGGTTCGGAAAGCCTGGACAACTCCAGCAGGTGCCGGAACTTGCGCCCGGTTGCTGCAACCTGCAGCCCTTCCGGGTCCTGCACCTGATCCAGCATGTCCAGCAGGGTCCCCCGCGCATCCCCATCGTGCGCCCTGGTATTGGTCCAGTCCACCTGAGGCCTTCCGTTGACAAGGGACAACCCGACCATCCCGATGGTGGACGCCCCGGCACAGATCCCGAGCGAACGCATGCTCTCATCTCCCGTTGGATAGATTTGCTACCGGGCCCTATTACATACCAGAACGGGAAAAGCCTCAAGTCTGAAAGGGATGGTGCTGGTGCAGGAAGAAGGCAAAACCCCGGACAACAAACCCATTTTTCTGCAAATTGCCGTGGTTCATCCGGTTGGAGCGGATACTTTCAAAGAATGCCTGGTTTTGGAAAAAGGGCATGTGGGGGTGACCAAATGAAACTTTTTGAAGGGACCTCGAAGAGCGGCCTGAAAGCCTGAACGCGGAAAGGCCCGGGCCCATGGTTCGATCAGCAGCCGCTGTCCAGCACCTCCCTGATCCTGACCAGCAGTTCGTCCAGGCGGTAGGGTTTGGTCAGAAAGCCCGCCGCACCGTAGCGCCCCGGATCCCGGGCGATCTTGTGCGCCCCGTATCCGCTGGCCACGACCACTTTCACCCCGGGATCAATCTCCAGCAAAGTCTCCAGACACTTCTCCCCGCCCATGCCCGGCATCCCCAGGTCCAGGACGATCAGCTCCACATCCTTTGCACGGTCTACGAAGAGCCGGACCGCCTCTTCACCACTTGCGGCACACAGAACCGTGTATCCTTTCTGGGTCAAGACATCCTTGGCGATTTCCCGGATGATGTCCTCGTCGTCCACCAGCAAAAGGGTCTCGGACCCGCCTTCCGGTTCTGTCTCGATGTCAAGCGGGGGGGCTTCCTGCAAACAGACCCGGGCCAGCACCGGCAGATAGATCCTGAAGGTCGTCCCCTTGCCCGGGTCGGAGTAACAGGTGATGTGCCCCCCATGGCCCTTGACGATGCCGTAGACCATGGACAGGCCAAGCCCGGTTCCCCTGCCCGCCTCCTTGGTGGTGAAGAAGGGCTCGAAGATCCGCTCCAGCGTCTGCATGTCCATGCCCCCGCCCGTGTCGGTGATCGAGAGCAGGACATACTCTCCCGATGCGAGCTCGAGATATTTGTTCCTGTACTCCGGGTCCACGGTGAAGTTTGTGGTCTCAAAGGAAAGGGTTCCCCCCTCTTCCATGGCGTCCACGGCGTTTGTGGTCAGGTTGACCAGCACCTGCTCCAGCTGCAGCGGGTCTGCCTGGATGGTGTGCAGATCAGCCGCCAGGCTGGTTTCGATGGAGACCATCTTGGGAATGGTCCGCCCAAGCATCTGCAGCGTCTCCTCGATGACCCGGTTCAGGTCCAGCTGCTGCGGCCTGACCTCCATCTTGCGGCTGAAGGTCAGCAGCCTGCGCACCAGATCCCTGGCCCTTTCCGCAGTGCGGTCCACCTCGGCCAGGTACTTGTACTCGGGGTCGGAAGGATTTTTCTTCAGCAGCAGCAACTGTACATAGCCGGACATGGCCTGGAGCAGGTTGTTGAAGTCATGGGCAATGCCCCCGGTCAGGTTGCCCAGGGCCTCCATCTTCTGGGACTGCCGGAGCTGCTCCTCCAGGCGGAGCTTGGCTTCCTCGGCCTCTTTTTGTGCGCTTATGTCAACGCAAAAGCCCTCCAGGGTCTTCCACTCCCCCTGCTCGTCCCGTATGACTCGGGCAGACTCGGAAATCCAGAATGTCCCGCCATCCTTGTGCCGCACCCGGGCGGTAAAGCCGCTGACCACGTCCTTCTCCTCCAGCCCTGTCAGAAAAGCCTCCCTGTCGTCTGGGTCCAGATAGACCTGGCTGCCGATGTCGGTGATCGCCTCCATCAGCTCATCGGGCGAGGAGTAGCCGAACATGCGGGCAAAGGAGGGGTTGACGCTCAGGTACCGTCCCTGCGGTGTGCTCTGGAAAATGCCTTCCACGGCATTGTCGAAAATGGAACGGTATTTTTCTTCACTGCGCCGCAAGGCCTCTTCCGTGCGCAGCCGTTCCGCGACCTCCTCACCCAGCCGGCGATTGCGATCCTCGAGGCTGCGGATCAGCTCTCTGAGCCTGGCGGTCATGGCATTGGAGGCACCCGCCAGCACCCCGATCTCATCCTCGGTGGTGATGGGGATGTGGGTGGCCAGGTCGCCTCGGCGGATGCGGTCCGTGCCTGCAATAAGGGTGTTGATGGGAGTGACCAGCCGCCTGGCCAGGATGAACAGCGGCAGGGAGGCAAGGACCAGGCTCAGGCTGGCCATGACCAGGATGTAACTGCCCAGCTGGTTCAGCGGTCCGGTCAGCTCGTCTGATTGGGCGGTGCTGACCAGGTACCACCCCCACGAATCGAAGCGTGAGAAGACAGCCCAGTGGGTTTCCCCGTCCAGCACGAAGCTGGACTGGCCCGAGCCCTTGACGGCCATATCCTTGAACCAGCCCCGGGAACCGA
>CAZUBS010000212.1:0-4523 GCA_964618595.1 uncultured Desulfohalobiaceae bacterium | reverse complement strand
CTTCCCTGCGGAAGAGGCCCTCGAGGAGCTGGAGTCCTGACCGAGTGCAGCACCAGCCTTGCGGACCCAACCGTGCCGGGCTCTGATTGAACCGGCAGGCCTTGACCCCGATGCGCCAAGGCCCCATAGTATGCTTTCGACTGATTTGAACAGGGGAGTCGGACGGACCGTCGCTGCCCGGCACGCAACTCATTCATGAGTTGAGTGCTGGGGGGAGGAAAGTCCGGGCTCCACAGGGCAGGACGCTGGGTAACCCCCAGGGGAAGCGATTCCCGGAAAGTGCCACAGAAAACAGACCGCCCAGCACGCAACTCATTGAATGAGTTGCGTGCTGGGTAAGGGTGAAACGGTGGGGTAAGAGCCCACCAGTTGCTGCGGTGACGCAGCAAGCTCGGCAAACCCCGTCCGGAGCAAGATCAAATAGGGGGGCGTTGGAGGCCGGCCCGGCCGAAGCCCCCGGGTAGATCGCTCGAGGCAGGGGGCAATCCCTGCCCTAGATGAATGACGGTCGTCCACAGAACCCGGCTTATGTCCGGCTCCCCTCTTCTTACAGTGACGCAGAAGAGCTGAAACCACACACTCCCCCATGTCGTTATGGTCAATCATCCTCGCCGCAGGCTCGAGTACGCGGCTTCGAACCCCTGACCAGACACTGAGCAAGCAGTTCCTGCCCTACCGGGGCGATCCCCTGTTCTGGAGCAGCGCACGGACCCTGGCCGGATTCCCGGCCATGCAAGGGCTGGTGCTTGTTTTCCCGCCGGCTCGCCTCGGGGAGCTCAGGGAGTTGGTGGCACGGCTCGCAGCCCGGGACGGGATTGGTGTGGAGTGGGTCGTGACCGCCGGAGGATCCACCAGGCAGGAGTCCTCGCGCCTTGGGCTCGGTCAGCTTCCCCCGGGGTGCGGCCGGGTTCTGGTGCACGATGCAGCCAGGCCCTTTGTCACCCCGCAGGTCATTCAGCGGCTGGTGCACTCCCTGGACTCGGGAGATGCTGCCGTTGTCCCCGGGGTTCCGGTCACGGACACCGTCCGGATGACTGGCGGACAGGGCGGCTTGCGTGCCCTGGACCGGGACAGGCTCGTTGCGACACAGACCCCGCAAGGCTTCGACCGAAAGGTGCTCGAGCATGCCCACGGCAAGGCACTGGAACAAGGGCAGGCAGTCACTGACGACGCCTCCATGGTCGAATGGCTCGGCCAACCGGTCGCACTTGTCCGCGGGGATCCCTCCAACATCAAGATCACCTCGCCGGAGGATCTCGCCTTGCTGCAGACTTCCCCTCCCCCCGCACGCACGTGCACCGGGCTCGGCTACGACGTGCACCGCTACGGCCCGGGTCGCCCGCTGAAGCTCGGAGGCGTTCCCATCACCAACGGCCCCGAGGTGGTGGCCCACTCCGACGGGGACGTGCTCCTGCACGCCCTGATCGATGCCTTGCTTGGCTGCCTGGGCCGGGGCGACATAGGCGAACTCTTCCCCGACAGCGAAGCGGCCTTTGAGGGCATCGCCAGCGGGGTTCTTCTGTCGGAGGTACTGGCCCTGTGCAGCCGGCAGGGGCTCGTGCTCAGCCACGTGGACATGACCGTGATCTGCCAGGTTCCACGCCTCACCCCCTGGAAAGAGCAGATCAGAAAGAACGTGTCCGCACTGCTTGGCCTGGACCGGGAAATGGTCAACATCAAGGCCACCACCGAGGAAGGGCTCGGCTTTACGGGCGACAAAAAAGGCATTAAGGCCGTGGCCTTGGTCACGGGAACGCTTCCGTCGTCTGAAAAAGCCAACCACGCGTTTTAGGTTTTACGTTTCAGGTTTCAGGAAAATCCAAAAAGCCCCGGCGCACGAGTGCGCTTGTTACTCCGCCATCTTATCTTCAACCTAAAAACCTAAAACATAAAACCTAAAACATTAAACCCCTCCCCCCAAAGGATCTCCATGCAGCTCTACAACACCCTGCACCGCAGCAAGGAAACCTTCACCCCAGCCCAACCAGGCCGGGTTTCCCTCTATGTCTGCGGCATCACGGCCTATGACCTCTGTCACATCGGACACGCCCGATCCGCCGTGGTCTTCGACGTCCTGGTTCGCTACCTCCGCGCCACCGGCCTCGAGGTGACCTTCATCCGCAACTTCACCGACGTGGACGACAAGATCATCACCAGAGCCCTGAAGGAGGGCGTCTCGTCCGAGAAACTGGCGGCCACCTACATCCAGGCCTTCTATGAGGACATGGACAGGCTGAACATCCTTCGGGCCGATGTCGAGCCCAGGTGCACGGAGCACATTCCGGAGATGATCGCCCTGACAGAGCAGCTCATTGCCCGGGACAAGGCCTACGCCACAGACGACGGAGACGTTTACTTCCGGGTCAGGCGTTTCGCCGAGTACGGACGTCTGTCCAACCGCAACCCGGACGAGATGCGCTCAGGCGCCCGCATCGAGCCGGGCGAGCACAAAGAGGACCCCCTGGACTTTGCCCTGTGGAAGGCGGCCAAACCCGGCGAGCCCAGCTGGGAAAGCCCCTGGGGCAGCGGTCGTCCCGGCTGGCACCTGGAGTGCTCGGCCATGGCGGCAAAGTATGTCTCCCTGCCCCTTGACATTCACGGCGGCGGCCAGGACCTGATCTTCCCCCACCACGAGAACGAGATCGCCCAGACCAAGGCCGCCAGCAACGTGGACCTGGCCCGTTTCTGGATGCACAACGGTTTTGTCCAGATCAACCAGGAAAAGATGTCCAAGTCCCTGGGCAACTTCTTCACCATCCGGGACGTGCTCAAGCGATTCCTGCCCGAGACCCTGCGCTTCTTCCTCATCTCCCAGCACTACCGCAGCCCCCTTGATTTCTCCGACGAGGCCCTGGTCGAGGCCGAAAAAGGGCTCAAGCGCATCTACACCGCCAAGGAGCAGATGGAGGAGTTTCTGACCAGGACCAAGGGGAGCGCGTCCCGGCTCCCCGGAGAGATCGAGCAGGAGCGGCTGGAGATCGGGGCTGCCTGGGACAGGGCCATGGAGGACGACCTCAACACCGCCGCCGCCCTGGGGCAGGTCTTCACTGCGGTGCGGCTGGCCGGCCGGGTCATGGAGGACAAGACCCTGCGCAAGAGCCAGGAGGCCGGGGAGCTGATCCGCTCCCTGCTCCAGGACCTGACGCGCTGGGGAGAGTCTCTGGGTGTCTTCCAGCTCGACCCGGCCCCCTTCCTCCTTGAGCTCAGGACATGCCGGGCCGCGCGACTGGGCCTGGACGTGTCCCGGGTGGAGTCCCTGCTTGCCGAACGGCAGCAGGCTCGGAAAACCAAGGACTTTGCCAGGGCTGACGCCATCAGGGATGAGCTGGCCTCCTTGCGCGTCGAGGTCATGGACACCCCGCAGGGGCCGACCTGGGAGGTGATGTAGGGAGTCCCACAGTCTGATTGCAGGAAGCCCTTTCTGGCTGCCCCCCCCAAACCACGCCGGCGGGATTTTGCTCCGTCCCGCCAAGCAGCCGGCTTTCTTGCCGATTTTGTTTTTCCCACTTGTCCTGCACGAGGGGATGCAGTATCTTCCGGCCTCCTGAGCTGTCTTGATCGCACCCGGCAGACCATCCAGAACGAGGCCAGCATGCCACCCAGTGATGACCACCCCCTGTTCTACCACTCGGGCAGGCCGCTGCCCATCATCGACCACGCCCGCGGCATCCGCATGTGGGACACCACCGGCAAGGAGTACATCGACGGCTGCTCCTGCTCCGTTCTCTGCAACATCGGGCACGGCGACGAGCACGTCCTCAGGGCCATGGCCGAGCAGGCCTCCAGGGTCTCCTTCTCCTACCGGACCCAGTTCGACAACCAGCCCTCCCTGGAGCTGGCCAGGAAGCTGGTAAAACTCACCCCTGAGCACCTGACCCGGGTCTTTTATGTCTCGGGCGGGTCCGAAGCCGTGGAAACGGCCATGAAGCTCTGCCGCCAGTACTTTTTCGCCACGGGACAGCCGGCTCGATCCCGGTTCGTGTCCAGGGCCACATCCTACCACGGCGCCACCCTGGGCGCCCTGGCCCTGACCTCCTATGCCCCACTGGAAAACCCGTTCCAGCCCTTGAAACAGGACTACCCCAAGATCCCCGCCCCCTACTGCTACCGCTGTCCCTACGGGCTGACCCACCCCGACTGCGGGCTGGAGTGCGCCCTGGCCCTGGAAAAGGTGCTCCTGGAGTGCGGACCGGAGACCGTGGCCGCCTTTGTGGTCGAGCCGGTGACCGGGTCCAGTGTGGGGGCTCTCCCGCCCCCGGCGGGATATTTCGAAATCATCCAGAAAACCTGCCGCGAGTATGGCGTGATGCTCATCCTGGACGAGGTCATGACCGGCTTCGGCCGCACCGGCGCGCTCTTCGCCTTTGAGCACTGGGACATCGAGGCGGACATCGTTGCCATATCCAAGGGCATGGGCTCGGGCTACTATCCCTTGGGGGGAGTTTTGACCTCCAGCCGCATTGCAGACAGCGTGCTCGCCCAGGGCGGTTTCGCCCATGGCCACTCCTACGCGGGCAACCCCA
>CAZUBS010000211.1:0-4527 GCA_964618595.1 uncultured Desulfohalobiaceae bacterium | reverse complement strand
TCCCCCTGAACCGGCAGGAGGCCCCTCCCGGGGAAAGACCACACGATCCCGCTCCTGGAAGCCGGCTCTTCGGGAAGGAGACCATCCTGGTCGTAGACGACGAAGAGGACATCCGGGCGGTTGCCGACGACCTTTTCACCAGCTACGGCTACACCGTGCTGCTGGCCGACACCGGCGAGAAGGCCCTGGAAGTCCTGGAAAAGGAAAAGGTCGATCTTGTGCTGCTCGACCTGGGCATGCCAGGCATGGGCGGTCAACGCTGTCTCGAGGAAATCGTGAAAACCGGCCCAGAGACCAGGGTGATCATTGCCAGCGGCTACACCACCCATGACATTGTCAAAAACCCCGCGGCCCACGGGGCAAAGGCCTGCATCAGCAAACCCTACCGCCTGGACCAGATCCTGTCCTTGGTCAGGCAGGTCCTGGATGCCCCGGCAAGCCCCCCGTCACCAAACTGAACAATAGCCCTCTTCCCGCACTGATTTCCCAGACGCAGCACCCGGACAACCTTGCCGGATCTGTTCCAAGAATGTCCGTAGCGAAAAGTCCCTTTTCTATCTCGCTGACTGTTGCTTCCGGCAGGGCGAAGTGGTTAGCATGAGGAATGGAGGAGGAGAAAACAGTCATGCGGAAAACCATTCACTGCACCATATCCGGCAAGGTCCAGGGCGTGTTCTTCAGGGCCTTCACCCGTGAGCTGGCCAGGGACCTGTACCTGACCGGCTGGGTTCGCAACAACAGCGACGGCACGGTCGAGCTCGTGGCCCAGGGTGATGACGAGAAGCTGGCAAAGCTCAAGGACAAGCTGCGCCAGGGCCCCCCTTCGGCACGGGTGAGCACGGTGGACTGTGAAACACTGGACAATGCCGAGACATTCGAAGAGTTCAAGCTCCGGTACTGATTAGGAACGGCAGCCCTGGGAAAGTTTCCCTTTCCCCTTGGTGATTTGCTGCGGAGGGCGGCACGGTTGAGCCAATTTTCCGACATTCTGAGCACGCCGGACTTCGCTGATCTGGATGAGTGCCGCCCCTACGAGGCGTGTGTGGGGTGCGGCTGGTGCTGCCTGACAGACCCCTGCTCCCTGGCCCTGCAGCTGCACGGCCACCAGGACCGGTGTGTCGAGCTGCTCTGGGACGAATCCTTGCGCTGCTACAGGTGCAGGCTCATGCGCGACCCGGCGTGGCGGGACAGGGCCAGGACTTCCCAGCATGCGGGCCAGGGCTGCTGCGCCCCGCTCAACCCCTGGCGAACGGACGTGCGCAACAGGGAGAGCGGTTGACCTGCCCCGGCACATCCAACCAAATCCCTGCACATTTGAACAGCTGCTCTTGAACCGAATGATCACCAAAAAAGTCCGGCCGGGCATGCCCGGCCGGACTTTGGTGTCGGAGGTGTCGGCGCTTGCTAGCCGAAGGTCCGTTCGAAGAGCCCGCTGATCGCCTTGGTCCCGTTCTCCTCCAAAAACCTGGTGCCCGTTCCGGTGAAGTGGCGGTGGGTGATCAGGGGGGGCGCCGCCGGGGCCCACTGCTCCCTGTCCCAGGAAAACCAGCCGTCCCTGGCCTGGTCGAACACGTACAGCGGCTTGTTGCAGATCTTGGCGTACTCAGCCCCCCAGCCGGTGCCGCCCTTGACCGTGTCGTCCTCCAGTATCTCGCCGACCACGAAGACCTGGTGCCCGCTGGCCACCTGCCAGCAGATGGACTGCAGCACCTTGCGGAAGATCGGCGCCCTGGAGAAGCTGCGGTGCATGATCCGGGACACATAGGAGATGCTCACGTCCTTCTCCACCAGCTCTTCGCTGGTCAGGACCCGCACCCCGCGGGACCTTTCCAGGCGATGCCCCTCAAAGCTGTAGTTGACCTCCTGCAGCCCGTAGCGCTCCGCCAAAGATCCGAACAGGGCCTCGGCTCCCCTGGCCCCCCCGCTGTAGAGAATAAACTCGCTTGGATTCATTTCCGTCCTCCGTAAAATGTAAAGGGCGCCTCAGCTAGCACAGCCCCAAGTGTTGTGCAATGACAAAAATGGTCAGGAGCGTCCACACCCTTACAGCACGGGCAGACCGTCGAGCAGCATCCCGTCCCCGGACCCGTTGAGCTGGAAGCCGACAACGGCTCCGGTGGACGTGAAGCCGATAGTGGTGGCCCCGGATATGTCCGCGCTGAAGATCTCCTCGGGATAGCCCACGGTCTTGGCGTGCCCCTCGACAACGAGCGTCTCCTCGGCCACAGCCGTTCCCCCGTCGCTGTAGGCCGTGAGGGTCACTGTCACGGCGGACGAACCCGCGTTGACAAACGCTATTCCGGTCCACCCCTCATGGTCCAGCTTGGGGAATGTCCCCTGCAGCCGTGGTGGATCCACCACGGTGAACCCGGCCAGCTGCTTTCCGTCACTCGTGCCGAAGAGCTCGAACCCGTTCACCGGCTGGGTGGCTGCGACCTGCAGCCAGGCCGTGCCCGCGGGCAGCCCGAGGTCTCGCACCAGCCCCACGAACTTGCCCTTCGGGGCAAGGGTGCGCTCCTGGGACGCCAGGGCGGTGCCGTTTCCGGAATAGGGGGTGATGGTCAGCGTGGCGGCGCTGTCCCCCGGGTTGTAGGCCACCAGGCCCGTCCACCAGGTGTCGTCCGAGTGGACATGGGCGTAGGAGAGGGATGTTGCGGTCTGGTCCGTGAGGCTGATGCCGCCCAGCTGGTCACCCTGGCCGAAAAGCTCCAGCCCCACGATCCCCGAGGCGTTTTCGATCACGGCCGAGGCAATGGCTGGTTGGGGTGCTCCCCCGAACAGATCCCGGATCAAAAAGGACGTGTGCGACCGAGCGTCGACCGTGACCGTCCGCGTCCTTCCGTCGCTGAAGCGAAGTGTGAGCACCTTGTCGCTGTTGGTGGTGTTCACGAGACCGATGCCGGTCCACCACGACCCGTCCGAGGCGACGTGGGTGATGGAAAGGTCTGCCTGCGCGGGAGACCTTGCCGGCAACGCTGCCCGGTACTTCCCCGGGGTGGCGAACTTGGTGTAACCCCCGACAGACTCCGGCTCCTGGGAGGTGTAGTCAAGGGCCATGTAACGGATGCTGGAAGGGCTGTCGCAGCTCTGCCCCACCTGCAGGGCCAGACGCCCGCGGGCCCCAAGGGCCACCTGTGTGCTCCAGAGGATGGAACCGTCTGCGGCGCAGGCATACAGCGTGCCATTGAGGTCGTGGGCATCGCTTGAGTTCACCACCGCGACCTCGGTCTGCCAGACCTGGTCGCTGTGCACGTGGGGGAAGAAGAGCACCTGGTCCGCCGGTTCCTGACTGACGGTGTGCGTGGTCCCGGCAATGGTCAGTGTGCCGGTGCGCGGCTCCAGGCTTGGGTTTGGCTGTATGGAAAAATGAACCGTGCCGCTGCCGGTGCCGGAAGCACCCGAGGTGACCGAGATCCAGCCGGCATTGCTGACCGCGGACCAGCCGCAGCCCGGGTCGTTGGTGCCAACCGTCACCGACTGGTCCCTGCCTGACGAGGGGGCGGAGGTGCTCTCGCTGGACACGGTGTAGGCACAGCTGAGCTCGCCCTCCTGGTGGATGGTGGCCGTTGCTGTGTCTCCGCTTGACAGCGCCCGCACCGTGACCTGCCCGGTTCGCTTGACGCCCTGGTTGCGGCTCAGGAAGATGGTGACGGACCCGTCACCGGTTTCGCAGGTCTCTCAGGAAGACGGCCTGTAACTGATCCAGGAGGGAAGGGTGTCCTCCAGCACTTCCCACTGGCAGAACTGCAAGGAAACATCCACCTCGAGGTCCTGATACTGGGAGTCGCTGCCGTAGGTCACCGTGGAGGGGGACAGCTGGATGGTGCACTGGGCCTGCGAGCCAGCTGCCCACCCGAAAAGAAAAAGAGCCAACAAGAGAATCGTGAACATGCGCGGCGATGTCATCATATACCCCGTCCTTGAAAAGCGTTGCTGATCAACCCCGCCTAAAGCCCTCAACAGGATATCCTGCCCGGGGAAAAACCCAAACCGAAAAGGGGGGTGATTATCGAAAAAATGGCGCCCGGTCCGCAGGAGGTCGGACCGGGCGCCTGTAATGCTCTGCGTTGGTATCCCCTACGAGCCGGGCAGCCCGTCCAGCTGGGTCCCGTCTCCGGAGCCGCTCAGAAGGATCATGGAGAGCGGCGACCCGGTTGCCCCGGTGTTGTAGGAGATCTTCTCCGCCCCGGAGATGTCGCTTTCCGGGAACAGGTCCTCCACGAAACCGACCCACTTGGCGTTCGCGCCCAGGGTCTTGGTGGCCGTGGCCAGCACCTCGCCCGACCCGTCAAAGGCCTTGAAGGTGACCACGGTCTCGACGTCCCTGGTGTTGACCATGGCCAGACCCGTCCAGCCGTCGATGTCGGGCAGCACCAGCTGGGCGCTGCGCACCGGCGCGGTCATGCGCAGGATGGCCCGGCCCAGGCGGGGGTACTCGTACACGATGTACCCGACCGGGGCCACGGATGCGTCGTCCTCGCTCTCCAGGACCATGTACTCGGCCGCACAGCCGTTGACCATCTCGTT
>CAZUBS010000210.1:0-4540 GCA_964618595.1 uncultured Desulfohalobiaceae bacterium | reverse complement strand
TGAGCGCTGCGGATGCCGCCCTCCTTTTGCCCGATTCCAGCTGGAATTTCACCCGCAGACTTCGCTAGAAAGGAAACATTAGCCCCAACACCCACACCACACCCGCCAGCGAGCTCCTGCTCGATTTTGCCGACCGCACCGGTCTCACATCCCCCGGCATCCCGCGCCGCTACCTGTGGACCGACGCTTTTGCCGTGTGCACCTTTCTGGAGCTGTTCCGACGAACCGGTGAGACTCGTTTTCAGGACCTGGCCCTGCAGCTCGTGGACCAGGTGCACCACGTTCTGGGGCGGCACCGGGACGACGACATCCGCAGCGGCTGGCTGAGCGGCTTGAGTGACGAGAACGGGGAGCGCCACCCCACGGCCGGAGGCCTGCGCATCGGCAAGAGCCTGCCCGAGCGGGGTCCTGACGACCCCGTGGACCAGCGCCTGGAATGGGAGCAGGACGGGCAGTACTACCACTACCTGACCAAGTGGATGCACGCCCTGCACAGGGTCAGCGAGGTCACCGGCGAGACCCGCTATCTCGGCTGGGCCATGGAGCTGGCCGCGGCGGCCCACGACGCTTTCACCCATCAGCCCGGCCCCGGGCTGCAGAAACGCATGTACTGGAAGATGAGCATCGACCTGACCCGCCCCCTGGTCGACTCCATGGGACACCACGACCCCCTGGACGGGCTGGTCACCTACTGCCAGCTCCAGAACGCGGCAGAGCAGCTGGGCGGGCTCCCCCTCAACCTCAAGGCGGAGATCACTGACATGGCCGCCATCTGCCACGGCCGCAGCTGGGCCACCGAGGACCCCCTCGGCCTGGGCGGGTTGCTCTTCGATGCCTGCCGCGTGACCCGGCTCATGCAGCGAGGCGCCCTGTCCAGCACCGACCTTCTGACGACCCTGCTCAACGACGCCACAGAGGGATTTGCAGCATTTGCCCACAGCAGCCCCCTCGAGCTCCCAGCCGCCCAGCGCCTGGCCTTCCGGGAGCTGGGGCTGTCCATCGGCCTCCATGGCCTGGAACTGATGTGCTCCATTGTGGACGCTGCCCCCGGGGTATTCCCGGCCGACGGTCCGGCCGGCCTGCTCCCCCCGCTGGAACGTCACCTGCCCCTGGCGGGGGGTATCGAAACCTTCTGGCGCAATCCCGTGACCCAAAAAGCCGGGACCTGGACGGGTCACCTGGACATCAACCAGGTCATGCTGGCCGCCAGCCTGGTCCCGGAGGGGTTTCTGGAGATCGGGGACAGCGGCGGGGTGGACTGAGTGGACACTGTGAACCAAGTGGACAAATCAAAAGCAGATAGTCATCCACCACGTCCACGTCGTCCACCAAGTCCGCTTCAGCTCTCGGCGTTCACCAGCGTGATCTGGTCGTTGAGGGTCCAGAAGTCATAGAGCACCCCCAGGCCCACCAACCCGCCGGTTACCAGGTAGAGCAACCCTGTCAGCCACTTGCCCATGTACATGCGGTGCACGCCGAACACGCCCAGAAAGGTGAGCAGTACCCAGGCCACGCTGTAGTTGACGGGACCGGCCCTGAAGCGCAGGTCGGCCTCTCGGTCCATGGAGGGGATCAGGAACAGGTCGATGATCCAGCCGATGCCCAAAAGGCCCAGGGTGAAGAACCAGATCGTGCCGGTGACCGGCTTGCCGTAGTAGAACCGGTGCGCTCCGGTGAACCCGAAGAGCCACAGGATGTAGCCGATGGTCTTGAGGTGCGTGTCGTTGGGTGGGGTCATTGCCTCTCCTTGATCTTCCCTCTGCGAACAGTGGATTACTTTTTGAGCTTGTGGCCAGCCAGCCGGAATCGCTGCCCCAGGGTCAGCACCCCCAGGACGAAGTACACCCACAGCCCTGTGAAGAGTATCCTTTCGGCCTGGCCCGGAAACACGCCCACGGCTGAGCCCAGAAGCAAGAGCAGGATGACCCGCTCGGGTCTGCCGAAAATGCCGCCCGTACAGGTCACCCCGAGGGACTCGATGCGTTCCTTGGTGTAGCCGATGAGCAATGTCACGGCCAGACAGCCCAAGACTGACAACGTCCCGACCACAGGCAGGTCAGTGACCTCCCACAACAGGACCCAGAACCCCGTCAGGAAGAAGACGTCGGCAATGCGGTCCAGGGTCGAGTCGAGAAACTCGCCGTAGGGGCCGGTTCTGGACCGTGCCCGTGACAACAGGCCGTCCAGGTTGTCCAGCACACCCGACACCAGCATGCAGCCAACCCCGGCAAAGGGGTGCAGCCAGAATGCCGCAGGAACCAGTGCCGCAACAAGGACCCCCAGCAGGGAGAGGCCGCTGGGGCTGACTCCGGTACGCGCAACCAGCGGCAGCACCCAGGCTTCGAGGCATCTGTAGTAAGCCCTGCCCAATCCGCTCTCACGCAAGGCCATGGCTGCCCCTCACCCCTGCCCTGCCTGTGGGTGCATGGCCTGGTGCAGCCGTTTGGCCTGAAGGCAGAAGGCCTCCAGCCTGGCCTCGATGATCTGGGGAAAGGGGTTGCCGTCGGTCTCGATGGCCAAAAAGGGCAGCTTGCGGTCATCGAATCCCTGCAGAAGATGCCCGTTGCGGCCCATGCGCCGCAGCTGTCCGGTGGAAAACTTCTCCGAGAGAATCGCCTCGGCCAGCCGGGAGGGCATGCACCCGAAAGGACCGATGGAGATGACCCCGCAGGCCGGGGCCATGATCTCGTGGAAGGCCGCACCCACCGTGAGGATGGCTTCGCCGTGCATGCGCGGGGAGATGAAGGGGCTGCCCGCTTCGATGATCTCCCTGGTCGGGGCCACATGGTGGTGGAACAGGCCGCTTGGCGCCAGAAGGGACCTGATCTTCTGGTCGAAGTACCACTTGACCAGGCTGCTGATCCAGAAACCCGTGTCCCGGCGCCCTTCCTTGCCCGTTCTGACCAGCCAGTCCGTGTACTTCATCCACTCCGAGACCTGGGAGGTGCGCACGATGAAGCCCTGCGCGGCCAGGCGCTCGATCAGGCCCTGGCGGGAGATGGGGTCGTGGCGCACGTAGATCTCCCCCACCAGGGATATTTTCGGGATCTCCTCGTAGGGGCGGGTCAGAGTGATGGACGACAACGCGGCTGCGCTTTGCTTGAGCCGGGCGGACAGGACCTTCCACTCCCGGTCCACCACCTCCAGGATGTTCTCGAACTCCCTGGTCAGCAGGGCCATGTCACGTTCTGGGTGTGTGGCCGCGGCCAGCACTGTGGAGCGCATTTCCTCCAGAAGATCCCCCAGGATCACCGCCCTCCAGGCCCGCAAGGTGGTCGACCGCCCCAGGGCCCCGTACCCCTCGTCTGAGCTGGTGGAAAAGACCACGGCGTTGTCTATCTCCCTGCGCTTGATGACCTTGGAGGAGAACACCGCGTACTGACCGAACCTGCACGGCCCCCCTGCAGCCGGCATGAAGTAGAGCGAGATCTCGTCCGGGTCCCGGACCTCTTCCAGGTAATGGATCATCGAGCCCACGGTCAGCTGCAGGGGCAGACACTCCTTGCAGCTGGAGTTGCCCCGCCCCAGCTTGAGCTGGGACTCGTCGGCGGGCGGCAGGACCCCGGCCCTGATACCGCTCCCGGCCAGGGACTTGGCGATCAGATGGGCGCCCCACTCGTTCAGGGAAGGGAAGACCAGCCGCACCCGGGGGTGGGTCAGGGGAAACCACTCCCCCCTGGAGTCCCACACCCCGTGGACATCCTTTTTCGCCTCCAGCCGGGCAGGCTGAAAAGCGCTGGCGAGCGAGGGCGCGGCACCCATCCTGCGGTAGTAGGTCACGATGTCCAGAAAGGCCTCGATGCGTGTTTCAATGCCCGCATCGGCCGTGTGGCTGTCCAGCTCCAGGGTCAGGGAGGGCTTGCGCCCCATGATCTCGCGGAAGTAGCCCACCAGGAAGGAGTCGGGGCCGCAGGAGAAGTTGGTGATGTAGACCGGGAAGAGGTCGCTGCGCCCGGCCACGTACCGGGCCGCCTTGAGGATGTTCCGGCCCAGGGCCCAGTACATGTGGTGCTCCGGGGACAGCTCCTGGTCCTCGAAGGGCAGCATGTCAAAGGGGATGATGCGCACCCCGCGGGAGGCGAACTTGGCCGGGATGCCCTTGTTGGCCTCGTCGGCAAAGGCATTGTAGGGCCGTCCGAAAAGCACCACGCCAAAGCCGGCCGCATCCTCTGCCAGCGCCTCCAGGGCCCGGGCCCCCTCCCTCAGCAGGTCCTCCTCGAAGAGCTTCTGGGCCTCGAGCGCAACGCCAAAGGCCCGCCTGCCTTCCGCCCTGGACCGGCCGACCTGCCTGGCCATGGCCGCAAAGGATGGCTCTGCCGCTGCCAGGCCTTCCCTGAAGTCCAGCACCGGGCTGAGCAGCCCCTTGCCGCGCCCTTCGATCTCGGAAAAACAGCTGCGCAGATAGTAAGGCTCGCTCTGCACCAGCACGCAGGCAAAGGCATTGTCGTTCGGAGCATCCGCGGGAAGGGTCCGCATGTGCGGCAAAAACAGGAAATCGGTCTTTTTGGACAGCAGGTCGGCCATGAAGCCGTGGGCCAGC
>CAZUBS010000209.1:0-4575 GCA_964618595.1 uncultured Desulfohalobiaceae bacterium | reverse complement strand
ATCGGTTCCCCAAGGGGCTCTGCCAGCCGGCAGGGGGGTTCCGGTTTGCCGTGGACTCCCTGCTGCTGTCCTGTTTCCCCCGCATCAAGCGAGTGCGCCGTTTTCTGGACCTGGGGACAGGTTGCGGTGTGGTGGGGCTGGGGATGCTGCTCCGGACAGGCAGTGAAAAGCTGACCGGAGTGGGGGTGGACGTGGTTCCGGACATGGCGGCCGCAGCCAGGGAGAACGCTGTCCGGCTGGGGTTGGAAAGCCGGTTCTCGGTCTGCGAATGTGACCTGGGGGCTGTCAGGGCCTGCCGGGAGATCGGGCCGGAGTCCTTCGACCTGGTGGCGGTCAACCCCCCGTACCGGGAGGAAGGCCGGGGCAGGCTGTCGCCCGGGGAGACACGGAGGGCGGCCCGGTTCGAGACTGTTGCGGGCCTGGATGACTTTCTCTCGGCCGCGGCCTATGCCCTGAGCAGCAGGGGGCGGCTGGCAGTGATCCATCTGTCGGAACGTCTGGTCGACCTGTTCACGGTCCTCAGGGCCCAGAGGCTCGAGCCGAAACGGATGCGCCTGGTGGCGGGCCACAGCAAAGCCCCTCCCCGGCTGGTGCTGGTGGAGGCGGTCAAGAACGGAGCCCCCGGGCTGGTGGTGGAGCCGGTGCTGGTCATCCACGCGGACAGGCAGGGGCGCACGGTGACGGGCGAGGCAGCGGGGTTTTGCCCGTATCTTGGCGGTGGCACCAACACCGAGAGCTGAAGGGCGTGTCCCGGAAGGTTCGAAGGAATCAGGGTGTTTCAAGAAAAAACAGGTCTCGTTCAAATCCGCACCAATGCCGCGGGCAGGTGTCTGCGCCGCGTCATGCAAAAACAGCACGGCCCGCTTCCGGGAACGGGCCGTGGGCGCAACACGCAATCCGTTCTACTGGGGGGTGGTGGGGTGGACGGTGTCCCGGACCCAGTAGAGGAGGTCGTACTTGCCCTGGAGCGTATCCTTGAGCTTTTTCATCTCGCTTTTTTCCAGGTCCAGGATGCGGATGTAGACGTGCCGGAAGCCTTCCTCGGACCGCTCGTAGGCCGTGAGGATGCTGGCGATGCGCGCCCCGTAGGCGCGCATGTCGTCCAGCACCGCCTTGAGGCTTCCCGGCTCGTTGGGCAGCTTGAACCCCATCTGCACGCCGCCCTGGTAGACGCCGGTGATGGAGATGAAGACCTGGAAGATGTCGCTTTCGGTGATCATGCCCACGACCTTGTCCCCGGAGTCGACCACGGGCAGCCCCTCGACCTTTTTTTCGAGCATGACCACCGCGGCCTTTTCCATCGTGTCCTCCACGTTCACGGTGAATGGCTTGGGGGTCATGATGTCTTTGACCTTGATTTCTGAGAGCAGGTAATAGAGCTCGTGCACGTCGAGGCTGGTGGCCTTGGAAGGGGAGGCCTCCTTGATGTCCCGGTCGGTGACGATGCCCGTGAGGCGGCCCTGTGCGTCCACCACGGGGAGCCTCCGGATGTCGGAGTCCTTGAGCAGCTTCGAGGCCTTCATCATGGAGGTGTCTTCCTGGACGGAGACGAGGTCCTTGGACATCCAATCCTTAACGAGCATGGTATCCTCCTTGCCGTGGGTAGGAGTTTTTCAGTTGGAAATATGACTGTTTTTATTCCGCATTGTACAGGGCGTCAAAACATATTCGTTTATGCTTTCATTGGCACCGGCAGAAAAGGCGTGAAGACACATGCACTGATGTATTCAGGCCAATCAGGAGGCCGGGGGCCGCAGGACGTTGTTTCATATTCATGCCCCAGGTATGGTTTGGAGTAAAGGGAAAGGCATCCGGTGTACAGGACAGGCCTGACATCGTATGCAGGACCGGCTTCAGCTGACAAGGGCATTCCTGCATGAAGCCCTTTTGTACGCGAAGGCTCCCCGGGCTGGTCCCAAGATCCGTATCGCAGGCATGGTACAGCAACCCCAGGAAATGAGCATGCATCTCTACCTCGAGTGCGCCACCGGAATTGGCGGCGACATGCTGGTGGCCGCCCTGGCAGACCTTGGCGCCGATCTCGAACCGCTCCGGTCACGCTTTGGCAGAGCCGGGCTCGGCATTGACTTTTCGGTTTCCGAGGAGCTGCGCAACGGGCTGCGAGGGAGGGCCCTGCAGGTCTCCTGCGCAAAGAAGCAGCCGTTGCGCAGGCTGGACGACCTGCTCGGGGCGCTCTGGTCCCTGGACCTGCCTTCCGGCGTTACCGGGAAGTGCGAGCTGGCATTGCAGCGGTTGGCCGAGGTGGAGGCCCTGGTGCACGGGGTATCCGTGGACGATGTTCACTTCCATGAGGTGGGTGCCGCCGACACCCTGGTGGACATTACGGCTGTGTTCTTTGCCCTGGACAACCTGGGGGTGGGAACTGTGCTGTGCAACACCCTGCCCTGGTTCCAGGGCCGGGTGGAGTGTGCCCACGGTGTGCTGCCGCTTCCCGCGCCGGCCGCGGTGGAGCTGCTCAAGGGCAAGCCCGTCTGGCCCAGCGGCTCTCAGATGGAGCTGATCACCCCCACCGGGGCCCTGCTGGTGGATCAGGTGGTCACCGGGTTTGCCGGGGGGCCGCAGGGGAAAGTCCTGGGCATGGGGGCGGGCTGGGGCAGCCACGACCTGGGCCGGACGCCCAACATGCTGCGGGTTTTCTCGTTTGAGAGATCGGATCCGGAGGTGGAGGAGGTCTGGGTCCTGGAGACCAACATCGACCACCTGACCGGCGAGGAGATTGGCTCCCTGTTCGATCCGCTCTTTTCAGCCGGGGCCGCGGATGTGCTCTACCTTCCGGGGGTGATGAAAAAGAGCCGGACCGGAGGTCAGCTCCAGGTCATGTGCGAACACCCTGCGCTGGAGGCGGTGCAGGAGGCGCTGTTCACCCACTCCCTGACGCTTGGAGTGCGCAGGAGGCGCATGGAGCGGGTCGTTCTGCCCAGAAGGGGGGTCACGATCGAGTCACGGTACGGGCCGGTGGAAGCCAAGGCCATGGAGCTTGGGGGCAGGCACCTGGCCCGGGCTGAGTACGAGGCCCTGAAGCGGTTGGCGGCAAGGACCGGCAGATCAGTTGCCGAGCTCAGGTACCTGCTGGTGGAAGGAGATACGAATCGTGATCTCCGACCTTCCGAGCAGGAGGAGGCGGATGCCGATCTCAATATGAAAAGCCGGCCACACAAGGACTGAGCGCTGCGAGCAGCCAATAACAAAATCCCAGGGGTACACGGGCGGACAGACATGCGAAAAGGCTTCGCAGTTGTTTTTTTCCTGCTGATGTCTGGTCTTGCACTCCTTCCTTCTGCCGGATGGGGGGAGCGGGTGGTTGAGGACCAGCTCGGCCGCCGGGTCGTGCTGGATGGACACCCCGAGCGCATCGTCTGCCTGGCGCCCAACCTGACCGAGATCGTGTTCGAGCTGGGCCAGGGGGAGCGGGTGGTCGGGGCGACCACCTACAGCAACCATCCCCCGGCCGCGGCAAAGCTTCCCAGGGTGGGCAGCTATGTCCGCCTCGACCTGGAGCTGATCGCGGCTCTTAAGCCTGATCTGTGCCTGGCCACGAAAGACGGCAACCCCCTTGGTGCGGTAAAGAGAATCGAGTCCCTGGGTATTCCCGTGTTTGCGGTTGACCCGCGCGGCTTGGACGGGCTCATGGACGCCATCATGAGCCTTGCCGGACTGCTGCGTGCTGAGGAGAAGGGGCGGGAGCTGGTCCGCGGCATGCAGTCCCGGCTCGCTCTGGTGCGCGAACGTGTTTCTCTGGCCCGGCATGTCCCCAGGGTCTTCTACCAGGTGGGGACGGGGCCGATCGTGGCCGCCGGCAGAGGGGCCTTTGCGCACGAGCTTATCCAGGCCGCCGGCGGTCGCAACGTGGTGAGCCAGGACATGGCGTATCCCCGGCTGTCCATGGAGGAGGTCGTGGTCCTCGCCCCGGAGGTGATCATCCTGTCCACCATGGGGGGGAAGGACGACGCGGCAGCATTTCACAGCGCTCTGTCAGGTTGGACCTCGGTCCCTGCCGTGGCCCACGGCAGCATCCACCGTGTGGACTCAGACCTCTTCGACAGGCCGTCCCCGCGCACGGTGGCGGCAGTCGAGGCCCTGGCGGCGTTGCTCCATCCGGACCTGTTCCCTGGAGGGGACACGGGCCCGGACCCGGAGGCGGCCCGATGAAGGCGCTGCAGCCACCGGTCATGACGCGCCTGGTGCTGGTGCTGGTGCTGGGAAGCCTGTTCTGCCTCGTAACGGTCGTGACCGGGCTTGTGCTTGGCTCAAGCGGGTACGGGCCTGGGCAGGTCCTGTCGGAGATCCTGGGCGGATCCGAGCCTTCGGTCCTAAGCGACATTGTCTGGCGGCTCAGGCTGCCCAGGGTGGTGCTGGCCCTGCTGGTTGGGGCAGCTTTGTCCCTGGGCGGGCTGGTCTTTCAGGCGCTGCTGCGAAACCCCCTGGCGGAGCCGTATATCCTCGGGGTCTCGGGCGGTGCCGCCGTGGGAGCTGTGCTGGGGATCCTGCTCGGTCTGTCCGCGTTCCCGGGCGTCAATCTGACCGCCTTCGGGGGGAGCATGGCCACCCTGGTGC
>CAZUBS010000208.1:0-4583 GCA_964618595.1 uncultured Desulfohalobiaceae bacterium | reverse complement strand
ATGGACAAGCAACTCAAGACCATCGGCCTGACTGGGTTCCTGCTTCTGACCATTTTCGCGGCAGGGGTATTCATTGCTGCGGGATGGGCCGGCACCGGCCTGGAAAGTGCGCTTCGGGCACTCGATTCCCGTCTTGTACGGGCATTTGCCGGAACCTCCGAGGCCGGCCTGGCCAGAGGTCCGGAATGGCTCGCAACGAGCGTGCGCGACATCACCTCCCTCGGAGGCTTGACCCTGACATCGGCCACAGCGCTCATGGCCAGTGTCTTTTTTCTCAGCCTGCGCAGGTTCAGGGCTGCGGCAACCCTGCTCTGCTCCTCCTCGGGAGGCATTGCCATCTCCTTCGCTTTGAAGGATTTTTTTGCCAGACCGCGACCCGACCAGGCCCTGCACATGGTCACCACCCAAACATTCGGCTTCCCGAGCGGCCATGCCATGGTCTCCGCAGCCGTGTACCTGACCCTGGCTGGCATCCTGTCCCAAAACCTACAGAACCGACTACCCCGCCTGCTGACCTTCCTGACCGCTGGGCTGGTGATTGTTTCCACCGGCGTTAGCCGGATCTATCTGGGGGTGCACTACCCAACCGACGTGCTGGGGGGGTGGCTGCTGGGCCTGGCCTGGGCCTGCCTGTGGCTGTTGGTGTACAGCGCCTTGCAGCCGCGAGCCCGGACACCGGTCCCGTCCTGTTATCCCCCTGCACACGAATAGCGAGGCATGATGAACACCACCTTCAGCGGGCTCGGCGTGCTGCCGTCCCTGGAACAAGCCCTGGCCGCGCAAGGCATCTCCCGCCCCACGCCGATCCAGGCCGCAGCCTTGCCCGTCGTGCTCTCCGGGCGGGATGTCTTCATAAGCTCAGAGACAGGGACCGGCAAGACCCTGGCCTATCTGCTGCCCCTGGCCGGCAACATCGAGTCCGGTTCCAGCGACCTGCAGGTCCTGGTGCTGGCCCCGACCCCCGAGCTGGCCATGCAGACCTACAGAACCGTGCTGGAGCTGGCTGGGTCCGCGGACCTCGGCCTCCGCGTCCAGGCCCTGATCGGCGGCGTGGCCGTAAGGCGCCAGCTGGAACAGCTCAAGCGCAAACCCCACCTGGTGGTGGGCTCGGTGGGGCGTATCCAGCACCTCATCGAGCTGCGCAAGCTCAAGGTCCACCGGCTCAAGGCGGTTGTCGTGGACGAGATGGACCGGCTGCTTTCCGGGGACAACCTGGCTCCCACCCTGGCCGTGGTGCGCGCCGCGCCCAGGGAGCGTCAGCTGGTGTTCGTGTCCGCCACGGGGCGGCCGGAAAGCCTCAGCGCCGCTGAAAAGCTGGCTCCGGCCATGGAGGTGGTCCGGGTCGGGGGCGACAGGGTCAGCCCAACCATCGAGCATCTCTTCCTGGTCTGCGAGGAAAGGGAGAAACCAGTGATGCTGCGCAAGCTTGTCCGTGCCCTGGAACCGGAACGGGCCATTGTCTTTGCGCACACCACGGCCAGGTCCGAGTCGCTGTCGGCCATGCTGACCCACCACAAGCTGTCCGTGGGGGACATCCACGGCACCAAGGACAAGCTTGGGCGCAAAAAGGCCCTGGAGGACCTGAGGTCGGGCAGGGTCAGGGTACTGATCGCATCCGACCTGGCCGCACGTGGCCTGGACATCGCAGGGGTGACCCATGTCTTCAACGTAGATGTCCCAACCCAGGCCAAGGACTATCTGCACAGGGTCGGCCGCACCGGGCGGGTGGGCGAGCCCGGCCTTGCAATCTCCCTGGTCACCGAGCAGGAGCTGGGACGGATCAAGCGCTTCGAGCGGGAGCTTGGCATCAGCATCAGCCCGGTCAAAGTATCACGGGGGCAGGTCCACCCCTCTCCTCTGCCAGATAAAAAATGAGAGCCGTCAGAACTGGAGGGACGGCCGTCTTTTTCTCTGGATCCGGCCCATAATGAAACCGAACAGCCAGGCCGCAAAGACCACCCCGGCTCCACTCAGGAACCATTGCAAGTTGGCTGAAGAACGCAGCTCCCGGTTCTCCCGTCTGAGCGACTCCGCCTCGGCGGTTGCTTGTTCGAGGCTGCGACTGGTTTCGGCAAAACTGTCCTTGAGATCGATCACCTCGGCTGCGTCGGCACGCACGGCCGGGTACTCCCCGGTCAGCCCCTCCAGCCGGCTCCCGGCCTGCGCCAGCTCAGCCTTCAAGGCACTGTTTTCCTCCTCCAGCGCGTCCAGCTGAGCCGCTGCTCCCCCGGACAGGGCCGCAAGCTTCTCATTTTGTTCGGTCAGCCTCTGGATCTGGACGCTCTTCGGGGTGTCGGAAGAGGTGTAGCGCTTCAGAACCCACCCCTCCCTGCCGTCGCGGGTCCTGACCCTAAGCCAGCCATCCTGCTCGCCAAGCACCTCCAGGGGGGTGTCCGAGGAGAGCATGCGGACGATCCTCTTGCGCGCGTCCGGCTCGGTGCGCATGGTGATCTCCAGGCTGTCCGTGACGTACACGGTCTGGGCCAGGGCCGGGCCTGCCGCCACAAGTGTGAGCAAGACGGCCATAATGCCGTGAATGACTGTTTTCATCATACATTCGTCCCGGGATTTTTTTGTTGTTGCACGATCCGCCGGCAGCTAAGCAGATCTTTCGCCGCTCTGCAATGCCGGGGTTGGATGTGTCACCGACAAGCCAGAGCAGCCGTGAGGGGGAAGGCGCGGCCGCCTGCCACTCAGGGGCAGCAAGAAGTTGTCTTTCCTGTGAGAAAGAGGGGAGTGCGTTCGCACATGCATCTGATGCAAGCGGTGAAAGCCGGCGCTGGATACTCCCGGATACTCACTGTTCCATCAGGTAGTAGACCCCGCTCGGCAGGGTGAACCGGGCCAGCGGTCCCAAAGCGTTTACAATCTCCTGACTCGAAGAGGCCCGTGTCCCACTGAGCAGCTGCAGCAGGCCCGCCCGCTCCCTGCGGCTGACATAGAAAAGCTGCTGCTTGCCCGTGGCCTGCTTCAGCCGCTCCGCCAGCTGGTCAAAGTGAAGCACTTCGTCCACCAGCTTGCGCTCCCTGGCCTGGCTGCCCGTGAACACCTCGCCGGTTGCGGACTTCTGCAGCTCCTCCATGGAAAGCTCCCTGTTGTCCAGGATGGTTTCCAGAAAGGCTTGATAGGCTTGGTCCACCCTGTCCTGGATGAGCTCCTCCTCTTCCTGGGAGAGCTCGCGGAAAGGGCTGCCCATGTCCTTGTAGCGGCCCTGCTTGAAGATCCTGACCCTGACACCGAGCTTCTCCTCGGCCAGCTTCTCCACGTTCACGGCCTGAAAGATGACCCCGATGGACCCGACCAGGGCCTGGGGCGCGGAGTAGATCGCCGCTGCAGGCGCCGACATGTAGTAGCCCCCAGAGGCCAGCAGGGAGTTGGCATACACATAGACCGGGACCTCCTCCTCGCCAAAGACCTTGACCAGCCGGGCAATGGCGTCGGAAGCCGGCACCGATCCTCCCGGCGAGGTCAGGTGGATGACCAGTGCGTCGAGGTCCTGGTGCCCGCCGTAGGCGTTGAGCGCCCGGCGGACCCTGGCGGGGGTTATATCCTGCTGCGGTTCGAAAACAGACCCCCCGGTCATGGGCTCGTCCAGGATGAGCCCGCTCAGCCCCAGATACCCCACCAGCGCCGTGTCCTCACCGATCTCCGGTGCTTTGCCCTCGATCTGCTTCAGGTTTTGGTCCCGGTAGGTCCAGGTCTGATCCTGCCTGGGGCCGGAGAAGAAGTAAAAGGCCAGGCCGAGGATCAGAACCAGCCAGAACACCGCTCTGAGCCACTCGGCCGGACCCCGGTCAACCTTGACGTGCAACGGTTTTTTCTCTTTGTCGTTCACTCCTGCCTCCTTTGACGGACTCATGTCAGCCCCCGGGTGTTTCCCCCATGGAACACAGACTATCCGCCTTGGTGTACCACTTCTTTTCCGTTTTTCAAAAGCAGGCCCACTCCGTCAGCGCTGCCGCAGGGCTGTTTTTTCATTGGCAAGCCGCCGTGATCAGTGGGATACTCGGCCTGCATGTACGCCGCCCTCGACATCTTCTTAACCCTGCTCCACGGGCTGCTGGTCATGTTCAACCTGACCGGCTGGGCCTGGAAACGGACCCGACTGCTGCACCTGGTCTGCATCAGCCTGACATTCCTGTCCTGGTTCGGCCTGGGGATGGTTTACGGCTGGGGCTACTGCCCACCAACCGAGTGGCACTGGCAGGTCAAGGAAAGGCTGGGCGAAACCAACCTGCCCTCCTCCTGGGTCAAGTACTATGCCGACGCGCTCACCGGGCGCTCCTGGGCCCCCGGCATAGTTGATACTGCAGTCTTTGTCGGGGCCCTCCTGGCACTTGCCGCATCCTGCTGGCTCAATTGGAAGGACTGGAGGTCTGACCGGAAAAACGTCTAGTCTCCTTCCTCACTCCCCCTGACCCGCTTTTTTTGTAGGGACACGTTGCACGTGCCCTTCTTCATTTGTCGGCCACGAGGCATGTCTTGTGTCTTGCTTCCAGCTTTGAGCTTCGAGCTTCCAGCTTCAATCTACGTGAGGGTTTGCCCTTGGTGAAGCAATCACGCGCCCCGCGTGACCAGCGGGG
>CAZUBS010000207.1:0-4598 GCA_964618595.1 uncultured Desulfohalobiaceae bacterium | reverse complement strand
GACGAAGGCCCGGTCCTGGAGGGCGGCACAACCGCCCTTTCCGGACAAGAGGTTGGGGCTGAACGGCAGCCGGACCAGGAGGAGGCGGTGGGCCGGCGAGCCGGGCATGACGCCATATCCGAGACGCGGCCCGGCCAGCCGGTACATTTTGGGGAAGGTCCGCAGGATGACCACCGGGTGGTCGTCCGTCCACCAGCAGAGATTGTGGAACCTCCCCCTGGGCCGGGCAAAATCCACATAGGCCTCGTCAATGACCAGCAGGGTGTCCCGGGGCAGGTCCCGGGCCATCTTTTCCAGTTCCACGGCCGGTGTGGCCACCCCGGACGGGTTGTCGGGCGTGGTCACGAAGACGAGCCCGGTGTTCTGGTCGGCTGCCTTCAGAAGTTCCGCCAGGGGGAGGCTGTGCCCCTGGCCGAGGGGCACCCTGCGCACCTCGACCCCGCAGAGCGCGGCCTGCATGCTGTAAATGCTGAAGCTCGGGTCGCAGACCACGATGTTGTCGCATCCCGGCCTGGCCGTGACCCTGACCAGCAGGTCGATGAGCTCGTCCGAGCCGTTGCCCGGGACAATGCAGCCCTGCTGAACGCCGAGATGGCTGGACAGCGCCTCGGTCAGGACGGGGTTGCCGGCCTGAGGGTAGCGGAAGCTCAACCCGGCGTGGCGCTCGATGGCCTCCACCGCCATGGGGGAGGCCCCCAGCGGGTTCTCGTTGCTGGCCATCTTGACGACCCTGTCAAGCTTGTATTGCCGGGTGATCTCACCGATGGTCAGGCCGGGGCTGTATGGCTCGAACCCGAGGATCTCCGGACGTATGCGTGGTCTTTCCAGGCCCATGTGACATCTTCCCGCTTCTGAGGTGTCAAATGCAAAACGCCCCGAGGGGCGTTTTGTTTCTCTGCTTCAAATGCGGCCCAGCCGCACCACCGATGCGCTACAACGCCCCCCGTGAAAACGCAAGATCGGGGGCGCTGCCGCGCTTCAATCCAGGATCTTGGGCCTGATGAAGACCAGGAGCTCCTCCTGGTTGCGGCTGTCGAACTTGTTCTTGAAGGCCCAGCCGAACAGGGGGACGTTCCCCAGCCCGGGCACCTTGCTCTGGTTGTCCCGCTCCGTGGACTTGTGCACCCCGCCCAGGACGATGGTCTCCTCGTTGTTGACGATGAGCCTGGTCCTGGCCGTGCGGGTGGAGATGTCGTCCCCGGTGGGGGCTGGCGAGTCGTCGCTGATCTCCAGCTCGAGGATGAGCTTGTTGTCCGGCGTGATCTGGGGCAACACGGACAGCTTGAGCACGGCCTCGGTGTACTCCGTGGTGGTGCCCCCGCTCTCGGACTCGGCCTGGCTGGCCACCAGGGTGCCCTGCTGGATCTCTGCCCGCTGGTTGTTCAGGGTCACGATGCGCGGCGAGGAGATGATCCTGGTCAGGTTCTTCTCCTCCCCGAGCTGCAGCTGGGCATCCAGGGTGAAGAGGTCCTGGCCGGTCAGCTTGGAGATGAACCCGCCCAGCCCGAGCGTGGTCGGCCCCTGATTGGGCAGGTTGACGGCCAGGTCGCTCAGGCTCAGGCCGCCCGTGGGGGTGCCTGTGGAACCTTCCGTGCCGCCGATGCCGGTGACCAGGTCCCCGTCCGAGCTGGTGTGCTCGAAGCCGCCGCCCCACTTCAGCCCCAGCCCCTTCTGGAAATCGTCCGTGGCGGAGATGATCCGGGCCTCGATGAGCACCTGCCGCTCCGGCCGGTCCAGCTTCTGGATGACCCGGCGAATGGTGTCGATCTTGGCTTCGGTGTCCCTGACGATGAGCAGGTTGGTCCGCGAGTCGCTGTTGATGCTCACCCCGTTGCGTTCCGAGGTGAGGAACGGGCTGACCTGCGGGACCAGCTGGTTGGCCGTGGTGTAGTTGATCTGAATGTACTCCGTCTGCAGCGGGGCCAGAGCTTCCCTGGACTCCTGGGCCTGGATGGCCTGCTGGCGGGCCTGCTGGATGCGGTCGCTCTCCCTGGTGAGCTGCTCGGCGGAGGCGATGCGCATGATGTTCCCGCGAACGACCATGCCCAGCCCTCTCTGGAGCAGGACCAGGTCAAGGGCCTGGTCCCAGGGCACATCCTCGAGCTTGAGAGAGATGGTGCCTGAAACCGCGTCGTCGATGATCAGGTTGTAGCCGCTGACCTCGGCGATCAGGCGAAGCACGTGCTCCACCTCTGCATCCTGGAGGTCGATGGAGATCTTTCTTCCGGTGTAGTTCGTCTTCATGCCCGGGAAGAGGGCGGTGAACTCGTTCATGTTTTCCTGGGCCAGGTCTGACTCGTCCGCCTCACCCGAGCCCTGTGAGCCCGAAGAACCCTCCTGTGCCCTGCTCCTCCCATCGTCGGCTGCCGGGTCGAACACGAGCACCAGGCTCTGGCTGCCGTACTGCGCATTGAAGGGCACCCGCTCGGACACGGAAAGGTTCAGCTCGACCCCCTGGCCGGTGTTCTCCAGCAGGGCGGTCCTGACCACCGAGTCGAACTTGTTCAGGCGGTAGAGCTTGGTGTACTCCGAGGGCGCGGTCAGGCCGGGCAGCAGAATCCGGACCTGATTGTCCGGTCCGGGCTGGGTCACGTACTCCATGCGGCTGCTGCCGTAGAGCTTGATGTAGAACCTGCCGTCCCTGTCCTGGGTGAACTCTATCTCGTTCAGCCGGGGACCGTTCCCCTTGTTTTCCGAAACCGCTGCCTGCTGTTTCTGAGGGACGAGCAGCACCCTGAGCTGGCCCTTCGTGGGCTTTGAAAGCAAAAACTGGATCGGCTCGCTCACGGTCAGGCTGACCGTTTCGGCAACCGCGCCGGTGCCGGCATACTCCACGGACTCCACCAGGGAGCCCTCGGGCAGCGGCTGGACCGGTACGGGCTCGACCCCCGGATCAAAGTGCAGGAGCAGCTCTGGATGGTCGTACTCCGGAGAGACAATGACCTGCTCATCGACCGGCATGTTGAGCCACGTCTTGCCCGGTTCGCTCTGGACCTGCAGCGTGTCCTGCTGCCCAGGTTCGCCGCCGGCCAGGTGGGCCAGGGGCGAGGCGGGGGAGAGCTCCTGCCGTGCCTCTGCGGGGAGGACCGTCAGCCAGCCAGTCAGGAACATGGCCAGAAGCGCGGCAACGGTGCAAAGGCCCCGGCCACGCGATCCCGGAGGAAGAAATCGAGTGTTCATTGTCCTTCTCCTGAGCCGTGATAAAGCTTGAGGGTCTTGTATCGCGTCTCTTGTTTCCCAAATATGGTCGTGTACTCCTCGCGTACCACCACTTCGTCAGAGGAGATAGTGACGACCTCGCCGTTGTTCCGCCCCACCCGGGAGCCCTTGCGGATCACGAACCCCTTTCCATCGGGCAGCCTGACCATGGCCATGACCTTGTCCGGGTCCTCCGGGTACCAGAGAATGCCCACCAGCTGCAGCTGGTCCACATTGACCTGCTCCAGCGGGGTCAGGGGGCGCTGGGGTTGCTCCTGAGGGGCGGCGGGGGCGGGGCCGGTGCGGACAAACGACTTGAAGGGGTCGGGCTTGCCAATGGGCGAGTAGGTGTAGTCCGAAGGCTTCACCCACTCCGGGACCATTTCGGAGGAGGCGTTCTCGCCGTTCTCGGCCGCCTCCGGGCCCCCAAGGGGCGCCGCCAGCAGGAGCGCAGCCAGGAGCAGGGCCGGACCGGGCCTGTGCGTCAGAAGGCTCTTCAAAAGATTGTTCATTCGGGCCACCGGGTTGTGTTGGTCCTCGGGAAGGCGTCTCATCGCCGTTTCCTTGCCCTCGGGGAGGATTTCGAATTCCCCTGTGCCTGCTCCTTCCTGGCCATCTCCTCCTCTGACAAGGCCCTGTAGACGAGGATCACGGAGTCGGCTGCCAGGACCACCTCCCCCTCCTGATCCCCGCCCCTGGGCTTGAGGTTCAGGTTGTCCAGGCTGACCAGCCGGTCGAACCGGGACATGCGGTTGAAAAAGGTCATCAGGTTGTGGAAGGGGCCGCTCAGCTTGAGGGTGACCTTGCGTGTGGCGTAGTACTCGCCAACGGTCTCCCCGCCCGGGGAAAAGAGCAGGAACTCGATGCCCACGTCCCGCCCCAGCCGCTCGATGTCCGCCAGGAGCTGCTCGATCTCCTCGACATTCTCCGGCAGAAGGGTGGTGGCGTAGGTGAGCTGGATCCGCTGCCGCTCATACTCCTTCTCCAGCCGGGGCAGGTCTTCGGACTCCTTCCTGAACTTCCTGATCTGGGACTCCAGGGTGGATATCTCCTTTTCCAGGGGCTCTATCCGCTCCCAGCTGTCCTTGAACACGAACCACCAGTAGGCCAGGGTGATCAGGGCGACCGCCCCCAGGAGAATCAGGACCTTCTGCAGCAGGCTCAACCGTTCGAGGGATTTGACCAGGGCTTCTCTGCTCACTGTTGACCCCCTTCAGGCTGCGGACCCGCTTTGATCCGGAACTGGAAGGCCACCAGGTCCAGGTTCTGCACAGTGCGTCTCGAGGTCTGCCCGATGGAGACGCTTCTGATGTAGGGTGAGATGCGCAGCTCCTCCACGTAGGCGGCAAAGACCTGGTTGTCCAGGGCCACCCCGGAGAGGGTTATCTCGCCGTTTCTGT
>CAZUBS010000206.1:0-4608 GCA_964618595.1 uncultured Desulfohalobiaceae bacterium | reverse complement strand
TCAGGACCACGCAGTCCTCGGGCACCTTTTCCACGAACTCGGTGTAGTAGTTGCGACCGGGCTTGGCCCCGTCGCAGCCGGCCACCAGGAAGAAGTGGCGGATGGCACCCTGCTTGACCGCGTCGATGATCTTGTCGGCTACGCCAAGGACCGCGTTGTGGCCAAAGCCGACCATGACCGTACCCTTGTCCAGGTCGTTGGTGAACCCTTCCATGGACAGGGCCTTGTCGATCAGCGGGGAGAAGTCCTTTTCCCCTTTCGGACCGGCATCGATGTGGGTCATTCCGGGCCAGCCCACCAGGCCTGTGGAGAAGATGTGGTCCTCGTAGGTCTTCTGCGGGCGCTGCAGGCAGTTGGTGGTCATGAGGATCGCCCCGGGGAACTCGGGGAACTCCTTCTGCTGGTTCTGCCAGGCCGTGCCGTAGTGGCCGTAGAAGTGGGGGTGCTTCTTGAGCTCCGGATAGCCGTGGGTGGGGATCATCTCCCCGTGGGTATAGATGTCGATGCCCTTGCCGCTGGTCTGCTCAAGCAGCATGTCCAGATCCTTGAGGTCGTGGCCGGAGACCAGGATGGCCTTGTTCCTGCGGTGGCCCAGGGGCACTTCGGTGGGCACTGGATGTCCGTAGGTCTCGGTGTTGGCCTGGTCCAGCAGCTCCATGGCCCGCAGGTTGAGGTGCCCCACCTCCAGGGCCAGCCCGACCCAGTCCTCGAGCCCGCGCTCGGTTCCGTCGAAACCCGCGGCAAGCGCCCTGTGGATGCCAGCGTAGTGCTCGGGGTCGCTCTTGCCCAGGATCTGGGCGTGGTCGGTGTAGGCCGCCACGCCCTTGAGCCCGAAGAGCACGGTGTGCATCAGCGAAGCAATGTCCGGGCTGTCCGTGGGGTAATCGGTCAACCCGTGCTCACGGGCCTGCTGCAGAAGCCCCTCGACCGTGGCGGCAGGCTGGAAGGTTGCCGGACCTTCGGGCAGATCCAGGTCGTGCCCGGTGTTTTCGATCATGGCCCTGAGCTCGTCCCGGAAGCGGATGATCTCCTTGATCCTGGACACGAAGTAGTCCGCGTCGAAGTTGACGTTGGTCAGGGTGGAGAACAGGATCTCGGAGACATAGGCATCGGCCTCCTGGACCACGTTCCCTGTTTCCCGCCCCCTGAGGGCCACCAGGCTGAGCCCGCGCAGGGCATAGGAGGCCAGGTCCTGCAGATCGGCCACCTCGGGCTGCTTGCCGCACACGCCGATCTTGGTGCACCCTTCGCCCCTGGCCGCCTGCTCGCATTGATAACAAAACATCGCATACCTCCTGTTGTGGTCTGATCCGTGTCGGTGTTGCACTTGGTATGACCGGTTCTAGTCGATACGCAGGGCGCGGGCTTTGACAGGGATCAAAAAAATCAGGAGTGCGAGGCTTCAGCCGTCTTGAGCTCCCTGAGCGTGGCCAGGATCTCCGCTGGTTCACCGCGCCGGGTGTAGTCAGAGTCCACCTGGCTGAAGACGATCCTGCCGGTCCTGTCCACCACGTAGGTGGCCGGGATGGGCAGGGTCCAGGAGTCGTCCCCGTTGTACTCGGGAAGCACCATGCCCAGCTTCGCATATGCCTTTCTGGCCTCCTCCGTGTAGGTGTATTTCAACCCGAACCGCTCAGCCACGTGGTTCCCCTGGTCGGAGAGCAGCACAAAGGACAGCCCCAGCTCCTCCTTGGTCTGCCTGGTGTGCTCCAGGTCCTGTGGGGAAATGGCCACCAGCTCGGCACCGAGCTCCTTGATGCGGGGATAGATCTCTTCAAGGGCACCCAACTGGGTGCGGCAGAAGGGTCACCACTTGCCGCGGAAAAAGACGACGACCGCCGGGCCGCTGTCCAGGACCTCTGACAGGGACACACTGCCCCCGCCAGCCGCGGGCAGGTTGAAGGTGGGCATGACGTCCCCTTTCTGAGTGGCGGCCTTCTCCAGCCCCAGGGCCTTCAGGTGGGCCGCGAAATCGGCCGTGGCCTGCTTGACGTCCTGATCGATGGACTGGTCCTCCTGGAAGGATTTCTTGATTTCGGCAAGGCGTTCGTTCAAAGACATGGCTTCCTCCTGTGCAGGGTGAGAGTTCATTCCAACCCTGAGGGTAGCAAAAAATCGTCCTTTAGGAAGGGGCAGCGGGGAGCCTCCCAATGCGCAAAGCGTAGTTTCTGACGATAAGACCTGACGATGAGTCATGAGCTATTCTGTCATTCCTGCAAAGACGGGAATCGAGAGCATTACGGCTGGGGCAGATCCTTCAGTTCACCGAAATTGCTGAGCAAGCCAGTCACTGCTTGCAGAATGTGTTTCGGGGGGGTATATGCGCACAGTATTCCTTACTTGTGTTGCTTTTCTGAAAATGGGTTTGACTGGTGTTGATTTTCCTTCCAGAGAGGACATGACAGACAACTACAGCAGGACCAGGAAAAAGCGGCATGACTGATGCAGTGAACAGTGTTTCGACTCAGGGCCTGGAAAAGGCGCCTTCCGGAATCGACGGCCTGGACGAGATCACCGACGGGGGGCTGCCCCGGGGCAGGACCATACTGGTCTGCGGGGGGCCCGGCTGCGGCAAGACCCTGATGGGCCTGGAGTTTCTGGTCAAAGGGGTGCTGGAGCACGACGAGCCGGGAGTGTTCATTTCCTTTGAGGAGACTGCAAAGGAGCTGGCTTCCAATGTCGATTCCCTGGGCTGGGACCTGGAGAAGCTGACCAGGGACAAGAAGTTTTTCATCGACCACGTGCAGGTCGAGCGCAGCGAGATCGAGGAGACAGGCGAGTATGACCTGGATGCTCTGTTCATAAGGCTTTCCTACGCAGTGGACAGGGTTGGGGCCAGGCGCATCGTGCTGGATACGGTGGAGTCGTTGTTCGGCTCACTGCCCAATGAGCCGGTGCTGCGCTCTGAGCTGCGCAGGCTGTTCCACTGGCTCAAGGAAAAAGGATTGACAGCCATCATCACTGGTGAGCAGGGCGAAAAGACCCTGACCAGGTACGGGTTGGAAGAGTATGTCTCGGACTGCGTGATCGACCTGAAGCACGAGGTCCACGGGGAGATCACCAACCGCCGCCTGCGCATTGTCAAGTACAGGGGGTCGCGGTACGACACCAACGTCTTTCCCTTTCTCATCGAGGATTCGGGCATCTCCATCCTGCCCGTGACCTCCATCAGCCTGGACTATGAAGTCTCGGGCGAGCGGATTTCCACTGGGGTTCCGGGGCTGGACCGGATGTTTGACCGAGGGGGGGTCCACAGGGGCACGGGGGTGCTGGTCAGCGGCACATCGGGGTCCGGCAAGACCTCCCTGGGCGGCATGTTCGCCAGTGCCGCCTGTAAGCGGGGGGAGCGCTGCATGTTCTTCGCCTTTGAGGAGTCCCCGGATCAGATCGTGCGCAATCTCGGCGCGATCGGGGTGGACCTGGGGGCCCACCTCGAGTCGGGGCAGCTCAGATTTGTGGCCGAACGCCCCTCGGCCTATGTGCTGGAGCGCCATCTTCTGGTCATGCACAGGCTGGTGGAGGATTTCCAGCCTTCCTGCGTGGTGGTGGACCCCATCTCCAGCTTTCTTTCCGCCGGGTCTGAGATAGAGGTCAAATCCCTCCTGAACCGGTTCGTGGATTTTCTCAAGAACCAGGGGGTCAGCTTTTTGTTCACTGATCTCGACTCCGACCTCACCCACAGCAAAGCCCACTCCGAAGCCTCTTCGATCATGGACACCATGATCATATTGCGCAATCTGGAAGTGAAAGGGGAACGCATCCGGGACCTGTACATTCTCAAGTCCAGGGGCACCCAGCATTCCAACCAGGTGCGGGAGTTCATCATCTCCAGCAGCGGCATCGAGCTCCAGGACATCACCCTTGGCCCGCAAGGAGTTTTGACCGGCTCTGCCCGGAGGGCCAGTGACCTTCAGCAGAAGGCTGATGCCGGGACCGGTGGTTGGGAAGCGGGAGACCAGACCAGGTTCATCCAGCAGAAGCTCGGTGTCCTCAAGTCTCAGATAGAGGCCCTGGAGACTGAGCTGAAGTCGGAGCACAACGCGCTGGAGCTTGCCGTGAGGCGTTCATCAGCACCCGGAGGTGATGCAAACACCTGAGTGGCCCGCCATGTCCAAAGGGGGAGGAGTCAACCCGGAAAATCATGGAGAGCAAAAGGGGAAATCGGATGGGAGAAGCATCGGACACGAAGGGTCGCAAAGCGGCGGAGAGCGAGGAGCCGAAGGCCCCTGAAATCTGGCAGCTACGGCTTTATGTGGCCGGCCAGACACCCAAGTCGCAGGAGGCTTTGAGCAACCTGAAGCGCATATGCGAGGAGCACCTTCATGGGCGCTATACCATCGAGGTCGTGGACCTGATGGAAAACCCGCACCTGGCCCGCGATCATCAGATCGTGGCCCTGCCCACGCTGGTTCGCAAGCTCCCGCCGCCCATACGCAAGATCATCGGGACATTGGCCGACGAGGAACGGGTGCTCCTCGGCCTGGACATCAACCCCCTGCCAGGCCGTTGAAAAATCCCCGCTGGTCACGCGGGGCGCGTGATTGCTCCACCAAGGGCAAACCCTCACGTATGAAGAATACGCTTCGGCCTTGCCCTTGGCAAAGCGCC
>CAZUBS010000205.1:0-4626 GCA_964618595.1 uncultured Desulfohalobiaceae bacterium | reverse complement strand
CCCGGCGAGGGGTCGGAAATGGCGTCCAGGACCCCGACCGGCACCCCAGGCTGCTCGGAGAGGTACTCTCTCAGGGCGGGGCTGACGGCCGGCTCTCCCGCGACAAGGATCAGCGACACGGCTTCCTGACCCAGGGTCTGGGTGTTGTAGGTGAAGGTGCGCTCGATCTGCCTGGCCAGCCGCTGCAGGGCTGGAACGGCCAGCTCGAACAGCTCCTCTCGGACAACTTCTCTGCCTGCCCCGAGATCCACCTTGCCCTGAGGATGACCCAGGGCTCCCAGGAGCACCAGTTTGAACTGTGTCGCGGTGAGCAGGGGCTCGCTCTCGGACTCGGAAAAGGACGGAACCTCTTCCCCCTCGAAATCCCCCCGGCGGCTGGCCTGAAACTGACTGGTGAACCCGTCCACAAGGCTCCCCAGGCCGGTTTTGACCTCACGGGACAGAATCAGCCGTTGCTGATGAAAGATATCGATCCGCGTTCCTTCATCCTGGATGGTCAGTACGGAGATGGTCTGATCATTGAAGGACAGCCAACCGCTGGTCAGCAGATTCTGAATGGCGAACGGCTGGGCGGTCAGACCCTGGAGCGGATACCCGATCCCGGCAAACAGCGCTTTGGTCTTGACCCCGAGGTCTTGAGGGAAGGTCACCGCGATGACGGAAAGCTTGGGAATGCCTTTGTCCACAACCTCGCCATCGACTATGAAATCAAAGCTTTGCTCGCGCTCGTTGAATCCCTTGTCCCGCTTCAGCGACCAAAAGACTGTCCCTGGAATGTCTTTCCTGGCCACCCTGGGGATGCGCAGATGGATGATCTCCACCTGTGATGAGGGAAGACACGACCACAGATGCATTCCCTTTGCAGGGCCAATGGAGTCCTCCAGCAGCTTCTTGAGCTGGCCGGGGAAATCCTGGGAATCGCGAGAGATCCGAAGAGGAAGCTTCCAGATATTGCTGATGCGGGGATGGTCGCCATCCCCTGCCAGGGCCAGGAGCCGTACGGCGTCATCACCGATATCCACGCCCAACGTGCTTTTACGGCCCAGGATAAATTTGATCCGGGACTTTCCAGGCGATGAGAGCTTCTGCCTCTGGGGAGATTGGTCGACCACCGACTCCCGGGCAGTTGGGGAAGGATCCCCACCGGCCCGCTCCCTGATCACCCGCAGCAAGCGCTCGGTGGAGGTCAGCTGATCCTTCTTGCCCACTCGCATCGCTCCTCAAAAGGGTTCGTCAAGAGAATAGCCGCAGGTTTGGTCTGCCTGGCCAACAGTGCCCAGGGTCGGAATGAGCAAGACGATTTACACATCTGAATGTAAGGACAGAAGCGGCACTCTCCGGTCAAGGACTGAACAATGACTTTGGACTGTATAGTGTGACTGGTAGCAGCGTTGAAATGAAGACGCAAGTGATTTGTCAACAATTCCTTTAACTTATACGACTCAGACCCACATCAGCGCCCCTTCCTAACCGTTTGTATTTATTAAAGGAAAACCTGTCCTGTCCTGCCGCCCCCCGGGCGTCGCGTTTGGGGCCTGCTCACAGAGCAGACACAAGGCACCGGGGGCAGGCAGGGTATGCCCGCAAACAACTGAGAACGGCGGAGGAAAGGCTCCCCCGCCGTTGTAACGGTCATACGGTCATGGTCCTATTGAAGATGAACTACGGCTGATTGCAACAACCTTTTCTTATGATGAGAGCAAGCGCTTCAGAAATCCCGTCTCACCATAGAACAGGACATTCTCTTCGGCATGATCGGTGCAGACACCCTGCTTCTGCCATCCTGTCAGGCAGGGACCTGCCGGGATCGACGACGTTGGGCACACCTTCCCGATTTTCGTAAGCAGAGTGCACCTCACGTGCGCACTGCTCATTCGACCGTTATGAACTCTTTCATCTTGGCGAACTTGGCGCTTCCTATCCCCTTGACATTCATGATTTCCTCCGGGCTGGCAAAAGGCGCCTGCCCCCTGTGCTCCACGATCTGTCCGGCCAGTGACGGGCCGATCCCCGGCAGGGCCTCGAGCTGTTCCACCGTGGCGGTGTTGATGTTGATTTTTTCCATGGCCGGGAGCTCGGCAGCGGCTCCGAACAGGAACACGCTCAGCAGCAGAACTCCGGCCAGCACGCTTCGGGTGGTTTTGCAGGGCATGGTTTCCTCCACTTGTTAAGGGTGATCGAACAATCAGGTCCTGAATCACAGCAACAGCGGGGTAGGAAGATTCATGCCAACTTATGATCCAGAAAAGGGAAACAAAAGAAAGGTCAATTTTTCAATAAAATTTGTTATGTATTTTCTGATGTATAGGGGAATATAAACTTATTTTTTATTTTTTACTCTTCGAAAAAAACTGTTCTTTGAAGATATGTCCCTACTTTGGCACTGCATTGCGTTTTGTGCATTTCGCATAACAGTCTGTGGATCGCATTTCGGTTGCACCAGCCGGCGGTGTGGTGGAGGGGCGGCACAACAGCAAAAGGCACGGGCGAGCGCCACTCGCCCCTACCCCCACCGCGTGATGGGCGGTAGTGGGGGGGGATATGCCGGATTGGTATTTTTGCCCTTGCCGTGTTTTATCCTGGACCACGGGTCCGAGTCCCGGTAGGTCTTTCGGGTCGGGCTCGGTAGGACGTGATTGAACGCAAAGCCTGCGCCCCACAACCACCTCAGGAGGACCTGGTGCAAATAGAGCAGCTTCTCTCTGACAAGCAGTACCTCGACGAGATGCTGGTCTTGGTGCTTGTCCTGGCCGCGGCAACGGCATCCTACTTTGTCGCCCGAAGAATCCTGCTGCGCTCCGTGCACGCCTTCCTGGCCCGGACCAAAAACAAGTGGGACGATGTCCTGATCGACCATGGGGTGACCAGGGTTCTGGCTTACTTTGTCCCGGTCGTCGTGATCTACCTCGGGCTCACCCTTTTCCAGCTCTCCGCGCCTGTCACGCAGAAAGCCCTCAACCTGACCATGGTCGTGCTGACCCTCATGCTCCTGAGCCGCCTGCTCACGTGCCTCCTGGACGTGTACGACTCCTCCCCGTGGGCGCGGGAGCACCCCCTCAAGGGCTATGTCCAGCTGGTCAAGATTTTCCTGATCCTGGTCGGGCTGATCCTGATCGTGTCCATGCTCATGGACAAGTCCCCCTGGGTCCTGCTCAGCGGGATCGGCGCGGTCATGGCCATCCTGCTGCTCATTTTCAAGGACACCATCCTCTCCCTGGTGGCCAGCGTCCAGATCGCCGGCAACGATTTGCTGCGCAGGGGGGACTGGATCGAGATGCCCCAGTTCGGGGCCGACGGCGACGTGATCGACATCGCCCTGCACATCGTCAAGGTCCAGAACTGGGACAAGACCATCTTCTCCATCCCCACGCCCAAGTTCCTGGACAACTCCTTCAAGAACTGGAGGGGCATGCCGCAGACCGGGGGGAGACGGATCAAGCGCTCCCTGCTCATCGACCAGTCCAGCATTCACTTCCTGGAGCCGGGGCGGATCGAGCGCCTCAAGCAGGTCGACCTGCTCAAGGAGTACCGGGAGGGCAAGGAAAAGGAGCTGCGGGAGTACAACAGGAACCGCATCAGCCGGGACCAGCCCGCGTCGGTCATCAACGCCCGCAGGCTGACGAATATCGGGACACTCAGGGCCTACATCCTGGCCTACCTCAGAACACACCCCCTGATCCGGCAGGACCTGACCCTGCTGGTGCGGCAGCTGCAGCCCGGGGCCGACTCCGGTCTCCCGCTTGAAATCTACGCCTTTGCCGCGGACACGCGCTGGGACGCCTACGAAGCCATTCAAGCCGACATCTTCGACCACATCCTGGCCGTGATCCCCGAGTTCGGCCTCAGGGCCTACCAACGCGACGCCCTGAGCGACCCCCGAACCGGCGAGTGTTGAGGGGTGTTTTAAAAAAAAAGGGACCCACCAGGGTCCCTTTTCAATGGCCTGTCTGGTCTTGCGACTACTGCGTCTCGTTCATGTTGCCGGCGGCAGCGTCCTCGACCACTTCCTGCAGGTCGATGTCCAGCTCGTTCATGGCCGCGATGATCTCCTCGGTGATGTCGGCGGAGGGGCTGAAGGAGATGGCCGACTCCTGGGACAGGATCACGCTGATCCCCTGCGCCTCCCGGTAGTCCTCGAGCTGCTGCTCGTAGGCATTGTTCAGGATGGCGATGATCCGGTTCTGCTCCTCGCCCATGCGCTCCTGCGAGGCTTGAAACTTCTCCTGGAGCAGCTGTGCCTCCGCCTCGGTCTGGTTCTGGTCCATGGATCCCTGCATCCCCTGGAGCTCGCCCTGCAGATCCTGGCTCAGCCCGCGCAGATAGTCCATGGCAGCCTGCCCCGGTTCGCTCTCCAGCATGACCCGGTTGGAGTCCACCACCGCGATCGCGATATCCGTGTCCTGGAGTGCGGCCGGCTGCCTGTTGCAGGCTGCGGCCAGCAGAACAATGCCCAGGGCCGCCATCAGTACAATCGATTTCTTCATTTTCCTACAGCTCCGTTTTTAAATGTTGGACTTTGTGATCGGGAAAAGAATATTCCTACATTCGCCGTGCAAACTTTGCAAGAATGGCCCCGGTATTGACTGGAGCAGCCGGATGGGTATGTTCACCCCCGAGCTGACAAAA
>CAZUBS010000204.1:0-4665 GCA_964618595.1 uncultured Desulfohalobiaceae bacterium | reverse complement strand
TCAAAAACCACGCTGGCAAGGCGCGAACGCCGGGACAAGGCCGAAGCGTATTCTTTATACGTGAGGGTTTGTCCCGGCGTTCGCAACGCAGTCCAGCGGGGATTTTTCAACGGTCTGCTACCCGTGGCGGTAGGCCGCCACCGTGACCTCCTCCAGGGTGAACATGCCCTTGCCGATGACCTGGTCCAGCCAGGGCAAAAAGGCCTCGATGCGATCAGGCTTGTCCACGATCTCCACCACCAGGGGAAGATCGGCGGAGAGCACGAGGATCTTGGACGAGCGCACCCTGCTTCCAGCACCAAAGCCCATGACCCCCCGCAGCACAGTGGCCCCGGCAAGACCATCGCGCCGGGCCTTCTCCACGATGGCCTCGTAAAGAGGCCGGCCCTTGTAGCGGTACTCCTCACCGATGTAGATACGCAACCTGCGGGCGTCTTCGGGTAGCTTCATGGTGTACCCCCGGGATCTGGTTCAGGAACTGTCAAAAGGTTGCATGGCCGAAACCGGTACCCTGTCGAAGATCTGCCGTTCGAAGGAAGAAAAAAGTCTTAAGCCATTCTGGATCAAGTCCGGAATAACGGGAAGTTGGCTGATTTTCCTGAAGCTCATTCTTTCATTCTCATAAAATGTTGATTCTATTCTTCCTTTGAGCTTTGAGCTTTGAGCTTTCCCCCTCCGCTAAAGCTACGGAGGACAGGTGAGCGTGTCTTCATTCTTCCTTCCAGCTTCGAACTTTCAGCTTCGAACTTTCACATCATCCGGGCCAGGGTCAGGCCGAGGAACACGCAGGCCAGGCCGAGCAGGGTCTGCCCGGCAATATTGAGCAGGGCCGGGAGCCACTGGGAATCGCGGATCAGGGCCGAGGTCTCGAACATGAAGGTGGAGAAGGTGGTGAAGGCCCCCAGAAAGCCGGTCAGGATGATGAAGCGGGTCTCGTCGGACAGGGGCAGCCGCTGCTCGAAGAATCCCCAGACCAGCCCGAAGAGCAGGCAGCCCGCAACATTGACCACCATGGTCCCGTAGGGGAAGCCCGCGCCGGCGGCGTTCTGCACGGCCCTGGACAGCCCGTAGCGGGACAGGGTCCCGGCCGCCCCGGCCACGGCGATCCACAAGAGATTGGTCATGGGCTCTCCAAAACGCGTTGGGAGTTGCCGGCACAGATCCCTGGTTTGCCAAGGTGGGGCCCGGTTCTGTAGTATGCCTTGCATTCCGGGGAAAGACAATTCATGGCGGGATGACGAAGGATGAAGACCTGTCGTGTTGCTCTTCATCCCCTTCGCTATCGGTGTCGGTATCGGGATCGGCATCGAAAGTTTTTCTCTCGTATAAAGCATCGATATCGATCCCGATCCCGATACCGACACCGATAGCGACAGCGATGAAAAACCGATTACGCACACCTGCCAATTCGTTCACGACGCTTCGGTTGTCCTGATGCGCATAGCCATACTCTCCGACATCCACGCCAACATGGAGGCCCTGACCGCGGTCCTTGACGATCTCGATCGGCTGGGCGTGGACTCGACCTGCAGCCTGGGCGACAACGTGGGCTACGGGGCCGAGCCCGAGGCCGTGATGGAGGAGCTCTCCAGGCGGGGCATTGTCTCGGTCATGGGCAACCACGAGCTCGGGCTGGCCAGCCGGCGCTCCAGGGAGAAGGACTTCAACCCCCACGCCCGGCAGGCCCTGGAGGTCACCAGGACCCTGCTCAGTGATACGGCAATCCGCGAGCTGGCCGGCTTTCCCCGCCACCTGGTGGTGCACGGCGCACGGCTGGTGCACGGCTGCCCTCCCGACTCCCCGACCAGGTATCTCTACATGGTGGACGAAGGGGAGTTCCTGTCCAGGTTCAAGTCCTATCCCGAGCGGATCTGCTTTGCCGGCCACACACACGAGCTCGGGCTGGTCGTCCTCGAGGAAGGCTCGGTCAGGCGGCTGCCGCTGCCACCCGGGGTCACGTCCGTGGGGTCCTTTGATCGGGTCATCGTCAACGCCGGCAGCGTGGGCCAGCCCAGGGACGGGGACAACAGGGCCAAGTACCTGGTCTGGGACACGGAAGCAGCAACGGTCGAGGTGCGCTTGGTGGCCTACGACATTGCCGCCTGCGCAGCCAAGATCGAGCGAAGCGGCATGGCCAGGCGGTACGCCGACCGTCTCTGGAGCGGGACCTGAGCATGAAACGGGTCGGCAAGTACGAGATTCTGGGGTTGCTGGGCCGGGGGGGCATGGGCGTGGTCTTCAAGGCCCTGCTCCCGGTGGCGGACAAGGTGGTGGCGGTCAAGCTCCTCAAGCCAAACCCGCTGCTGGAGGACCTGCTGGGCCGGGAGGAAGTGGAGCAGCGCTTCGTGCTCGAAGCCAGGACCCTGGGCGCCATCCGCCACGACAACATTGCCGGGCTCCTTGACTTCGACCGGGACGAGCGCGGTCGCCCGTTCTTCGTCATGGAGTACTACTGCCGCACCCTGGAGCTGCTGCTCGGCGGTTCTGAAGAGCTTAAGCAGCGCGGCCGGTCCCTGCCCCCGGATCGCTCGGCAGCCATCATCGGGCAGGTGCTCGACGCCCTGGACAGGCTGCACCAGGCCGGGATCGTGCACCGCGACGTCAAGCCGGCAAACGTGCTCTTCACGGACGGGGGCGTGGTCAAGCTGATCGATTTCGGCATGTCCCTGCTGCCTGGAGGGGTGGGCAGGGAAAGCATCCCCAAGGGGCTCAGGATCGGAACCCCCTCCTACACGGCGCCCGAGCAGGAGGAGGACCCCGCCCTGGCCGAAGAGCGTTCCGACCTCTACTCCTGCGGTGTCATGGCCTGGAGAATGCTCACCGGGGAGCTGCCCGCGGAAGGGGGGGAGCGGCAGTTGCCGGGTGACAGCAACCCCCTGCTTGGGTCCGCTTGGGACGATTTCCTGGTCCAGGCCACCGCGCACAGGATCGGGGACAGGTTTGACGGCGCCTCGGAAATGGCACGGGCCCTGGACAGGGCACTGACCTCCTGGCGCAGGCACCAGGAGACGTTCTGCAGCCTGGAGCAGGGCGGGAAGCAGGGAGCGGCTTCCAGGGGTGAGAAGAAGCGGCTGCGTTCGGATTCGGAACGGGTTTACGCCGCAGACGCCCGGACGGTGTTTGGGCTGGACAAGTTGTGGCGTCCCCTGGCAGGCGGGACAGGCAGCTTTTCACCACGGGACGGGGAAGTTGTCGTTGACAGTGCCCACGCCCTGACCTGGCAGTGGTCAGCCTCCCCGTTCCCGCTCAGCTGGGCCGCGGCCCAGGAGTATGTCCAGCACCTGGAGCGGGAGGGTTTTGCCGGTCGTTCCGGCTGGAGGCTGCCCACAATTTCGGAGCTTTCAACCTTGCTCAGGCCGAAGACCGAGCCCGGGGACCTGTGCCTCGACCCGGTCTTCGAATCCGTGCGCACCTGCCTGTGGTCAGCCGACACCCGGTCGGTCAAGTCGGCCTGGATGGTGGAAACCGGCTCGGGGTTCGTGGCCTTTCAGGACAAGACCTGCCGCTGCTTTGTCCGGGCCGTGACATCCGGGTCGTAACGGACCTGGCGTGTGAGGGTGTGCCGGCTCGACCTTGGGGAAAAAAGCGAAGGAAGGGCAAGGAAGCGGGAACGGGAAGGTGCCGGGAGCTTCACCCTGCAGCCAGGGGGAACTCCAGGCGCAAACCCGCCCCCAGGGGGTGGAGCCGTCCCGGCAGGGACTTGTCCAGGGCCTGCAGCCCCTTCTGCCCGGTGCAGTGGCCCGCATGGATGCGCTCCACCTCGAACTCCCGGAGCACTGCGGCTGTCTGGTCCACGGCCCAGTCAGGCGCGTCTGCCAGGTGCAGCCCGCCGAGCAAGGCGTGCACTCGCTCCAGGCCAAGCTCATACCGGCAGAAGGACAGGATATTGGCCACCCCGGAGTGGGAGCAGCCCAGCACCAGGACCGGGCCGGAAGCGGTATCCAGGACCAGGGCGGCGTCGTCCAGGACATGGTCGACGCGCTGCCCCTCCGGATCCAGGGCAAAGCCGTTGATGGCTTCGTAGTTGCCGGGCAACCGGGGGATATTGGTCAGCAGGGTCATGCCCCGGCGCAGGGTCCACACCCCGGGCAGGGGCACGAAGCGCTCCTGCACGACGCTTTTGCAGTCCTTTGGCATGCCGATGGACTCCGGCTCCCTGCCGGGTCTGATCTTGAAGCGCTCCACCAGGATGTGGGGATGGCCCAGGACCGTTCCCTGCCAGCCCGTGGCTGCAAGCGCGGCCAGCCCGCCGGTATGGTCGTAGTGCCCGTGGCTGCAGACCACTCCGCGTGCAGCAAAAAGGTCGAGCTCCAGGGCGCGGGCATTGTCCAGGAACAGGCCGGAAGCCCCGGTATCCAGGAGCCACAGCTCGCCCTGGTCCGGTTCGATGGCCAGGCAGAACCCATGCTCGCTGCCCAGGCCCGGCTGGTGCACGGTGTTGTCGGTGAGCACGGTGAGGCTGATCATAAATTGCTCGAAGATCGAAGCTGGAGGTTTGAATAAAGAGAATTGTTGATTTGTTGAGTGGTTGAATGGTTACCAAACAAAAAAGTGTTTTCCCTTCGAGCTTCCGACTTCGAGCTTCGAACTTATTTCACGCGTTTTTCAGGGCGCGGGTCAGCTTTTCCCGGTCGTCCGAGAACAGCTTGTAGTTGAAGGAGTCCT
>CAZUBS010000203.1:0-4669 GCA_964618595.1 uncultured Desulfohalobiaceae bacterium | reverse complement strand
CCGAGCAGATCGCCTTTATCCTGGCCGACCTCACCCCGCGCGAGGAGCAGGTGCTGCGCAAGCGCTTCGGCATCGGCGAGAAGAGTGACCACACCCTGGAAGAGGTGGGCAAGCTCTTCAACGTCACCAGGGAGCGCATCCGGCAGATCGAGGCCAAGGCCCTGCGCAAGCTCAGGCACCCGGTGCGCAGCCAGTCGCTCAGGTCCTATTACGAAACATAACGCGCAGGTAGTATCTCAAATTTCAAATTTCAAATTTGAGATTTGAGATTTGAGATTGGAGATCTGAAATTTGAAAATGTTTGGGCGGTTCCTTGGAGCCGCCCTTTTCTTTTCTGCGGGGTTGCAGGGCTTCGTGAATTGGATCAGGGTATCCGGACAATGAGAGCCAATCGTTCAGCATGCCAGGGTATGTGCCGCCAGGCCGTAGCCGCCCTGTTCCTCGTTCTCTGCCTGCAGGTCTGCAGCAGTGGGATCGTCCAGGCAGGTGAGACACTTTCGGCCCGAGTGCGCTGGGTGGCCGACGGGGACACGCTCTTTCTGCAGGACGGCGAGACAGTGCGGCTCAAGGGAGTGGATGCCCCGGAACTGGGCCGGGACGGGGAGCCGGACCAGCACCACGCCCGGAAGAGCCGGGACGGTCTGGCCGGGCTTGTGGAACACCGGGTGCTCAGCCTGGAGCTGGACGGGCAGAAACGGGACCGGTACGACCGTCTCCTGGCCTGGGTGCGCCTGCCTGACGGCCGCCTGCTGCAGGAGGTGCTCCTGGAGCGGGGCCTGGTCTTTGTCTATCCCCACCCCGGGGACTCTCTGAGGCATCACGATGCGCTGCTGAGAACCCAGCAGCGCGCCATGGATGCACGGCGGGGCTTCTGGGGACGCATCCTCGACCTGCCCGTGGCCGAAAAGACCTTCACGGGCAACAAACGCAGCATGCGCTTTCACGCCCCGGGCTGCCCCAATGGCCTCCGGATTTCACGTGGCAACAAAGTATGGTTCGGTTCTCTGGAAGCGGCCTTCAGGTCCGGCTACGCCCCGGCCAGACAATGCACCCCCTGGCCGCCGGGGCGTTGAAAATGCCCGCTGGACGGCGTTGCTTCGGCCGGACCGGACCCACTGAGATTTCAGATTTGAAATTTGAGATTTGAAATTGAATGACAATGCGGCCTTTTCCTGTCCCGGCCCACTTCTGTCCTCTGACTTCTGCCCACCGACCACCGACTACTGACCTCTGACCTCTGACCTCTGACCTCTGTCCTCTGACCACTGACGTAGTCATCTGCCCAGCCGGCGCACCGTCTCCCTGACCCTGGCGATGATCTCCTCTTCCCCTTCCACGACCCTGTCGCGCATGAGCACACTGCCGTTGCAGATGGTGGTGCGTACGCAGGAACCGTGTGCGGCGTAGACCAGGTTGGAGGCCAGGTGGTGGCAGGGGACCATCTGTGGGTCGGTGAGGTCCACCAGGATGCAGTCGGCCAGCTTGCCCGCGGCAATGGCCCCGGCGTCCAGGCCAAGGACCTCGGCCCCCCCGGCCGTGGCCAGCTCCAGGGCCTGGTCAGCGTTCAGCACCGTGGGGTCGCCGCTGTCGTGCTTGGCCAGCAGGGCCGCGAACTTCATCTCCTCGAACATGTCCAGGTTGTTGTTGGAGGAGCAGCCGTCCGTGCCGAGCCCCATGACCACCCCCCTGGAGCGCAGGTCCGGGTAGGCAAAGGAGCCGGAGCAGAGCTTCATGTTCGAGGTGGGGTTGTGGACCACCTTGACGCCTCGCTCGGCCAGCAAGTCCATTTCCTCCCCGTCCAGCCAGATGGCGTGCACGGCTATGACCTCGGGCCCGAGAAACCCCATCTCGTCGAGGAGCTGGACAGGACGCCTGCCGTGCTGCTCCAGGCTGTCCGCGACCTCCTTTGCCGTCTCCGAGAGGTGGATCTGGATGCGCAGGCCGTGGTCCGCGGCAAAGCCCTTTATCCAGTCCAGGGACTCCCGGCTCACGGTATAGGGCGCGTGGGGGCCGAGCACGAAGCGGACCCGCTCCGAGTACCGCTCCCGCTCCTTGAGGAGCCGGACGCTCTGCTCCTGGAAATCCCGGGCCCTGTCCGGGTCGCCGAAGTCGATGAACACGGCGGACAGGTCCCCCCGAAGCCCCATCTCCTCCACGGCCCGGGCCGTGCCGTGGAAGTGCCAGTACATGTCGCAGAAGCAGGTGGTGCCCGTTTTTATCATCTCCAGGCAGGCCAGCAGCGCCCCGGCATAGACGTCCTCCTCGGTCAGCCCGGCCTCAAAGGGCCAGATGTGCTCGGTCAGCCAGGTGTGCAGCTCCATGTCGTCGGCATAGCCCCGAAGCAGGGTCATGGCCGCGGGGGTATGGGCGTTGACCAGCCCGGGCAGGATGGCCGTGTGGCTTCCGTCGATGACCGTGTCGGCCGTGGCCTGAAGGCCCGGGCCGATGTCGGTGAAGCGGTTGCCCTCGATGAGCACGTCGGTGGGTGTGCCGTTCAGCTGCGTGTTGGTGATCAGGATGCTGCTCATGAGTCACTCCGTAAGAGGGTGGTCTGTGGAAGGAAGTTGGATACGCAAGGGGGGGGGAAATGACAAGGCGGGACGGTGCCAAGCATGGATCAGCGCATGGGCGAGGGTCAAGTGGTGGCCACGGGCCGAATGCGCGTAACAGGACTTGACCCGGCTATGTGATGTATTTACATCATAAAGTACGTTTTGATGTCAGGTTAGGCACAAGGAGTTTTCATGATCCGTACCCAGATTCAATTGACCGACGAGCAGTACCGCCGGCTCAAAGAGGTGTCGCACGAATCGCACGAGTCCTTGGCCGCCGTGGTCCGCAAGGCTCTGGACCAGTTTCTGTTCACCAGACGCCCGGACCGGTCGGTCCTCTATCGACAGGCGCAGGCCGTGGCCGGGCGGCACGTGGCCGGCCGCAGCGACATAGCCCGGGAGCACGATGCCTTTCTGGAAGAGGGCTATCTGTCGTGACCGTGTACGTGAACACCTCGGCCCTGTTTGCTCTCCTCGTGGGCGATGACCGCATGCACGAGCGGGCCAGGCAGGGCTTTGACCGGCTGGCAGCGGCAAATGCCAGGCTGGTGACCAGCTCCTTTGTGCTCGTGGAGACCCTGGCCCTGCTGCAGCGCCGGGTGGGGATGGAGGCGGTGGTTGACTTCCAGCTCCGCATCCAGCCCCTCCTGGATGTGGTTTGGGTGGACCAGGACTGGTACGACCGGGCGCTCACGAGGTGTATTGCCCAGTCCCGGAAGGAGATGAGCCTGGTGGACCACCTGGGGTTCGAGATCATGGAGGCCAAAGGCCTGACTGCGGCCTTTGCCTTTGACCGCCACTTCGAGCAAGCCGGCTTCACCCTTGTTTGATCAGCGCGTTGAGCGCCGTTGGCGCGGTGCGTGGCCCGCACCCGCGTGCTTCCTGCCCCGTGGAGCGTGCGGGTCCGGTGCCGTTGACCCGCAGCAATGAAGCGCTTTGCCTTTCCCGCCGGCTGGTGTAATGGCAGATGTGTGCTGTATGGTGACCCCATGATCTGATGCGCCCAACTCCGCCCCCTCCACCCCCGGTCTGTGCCACCAGGCCGCCCCGGGCATCGGGCTTGGCTCTTCTCCCGTCGACTCCCCCCGCGCCCGATCCGGTCAGCATTGATTTCAAATCTCAAATCTCACATTTCAAATGTGAAATTTCAAATTTGAAATTCTCCAATGGTCCCGGCTCATTTTCCAACCCAGGAGGAGGCCATTTGTGAAGACCTTCGCCTTTCTCGAACGCCTGGTCTGGTTCCACGACCGGGTCCGGGGCGGCTCGTACCCCAATGCCGCCGACCTGGCCGAACGTTTCGAGGTCTCGCACCGCACGGCCAAGCGCACGGTCACGTTTTTGCGCGACCGGCTCAGGGCGCCGCTTGCGTATGACGCGTCCCGCAAAGGGTACGGATATGACGATCCTGCGTTCAGCCTGCCCTTTTTCGAGGTCAGCCAGGAGGAGATGCTCTCCATCCTCCTGGCCAAAAGCCTGTTGAGCGTCGGTGACGGCGGGGCGATCAGCCGGGCCATCCAGGAGTTCAGCCGCCGGCTTTTCGGAGTCACCGCCGGCTTCGGCTTGAGCCCGGAACGGATCGACGCCTCATTCTCCGCCTCCTGGCCCGGGTATGCGCCTGCCCCGGCTGTAACCTTCCAGACCGTGATCCAGGCCATGCTCAGCAGCCGCGTCCTGGGGTTCGACTACGCCTCGCCCCTTCAGGGCCCGAGCAAGGGCCGCTGCATCGAACCCCACCACCTTACCCACTACCTGGGATCCTGGGTGCTCCTGGGGTGGTGCCGGAATGGATGCGGCTGGCGCAGGTTCTACCTCTCCCGCATGACCGCCCCCGAAGTCCTCGAGGAAACGTTTACGCATCGTCCACGCAAGGATTGGCAACCCCTTCTCGACGCCTGCTTCGGCCTGTTCCAGGGGCCAAACCACCAGGAAGCGGTCCTGCGCTTCACCTCCTTCCGCGCCCCATGGATCAGGGAGCAGCTCTGGCACCCCGACCAGACCATCACCGACCTGCCGGACGGCGGTCTGGAACTCAGAGTGCCCGTGGCGGATCTCCGGGAGATCAAGCTCAAGGTGCTTGGATTCGGCGCGGACGTGGAGGGGGGGGCGCCGGAGGG
>CAZUBS010000202.1:0-4675 GCA_964618595.1 uncultured Desulfohalobiaceae bacterium | reverse complement strand
TCGAGGCTGCGGCCCGACTTCCGGGCGCCGTACACGGCCAGGGCGGTGGGGCGCTCGGCACACCCTGAGACGACCAGGGCATCGAACCCGGCAGCGTCCATGGCCTCGGGTGTTTTGCCGCCGGCATAGGACTCGGCATAAAGGCCGGTCTGGGGGGACTTGGTGTAGACCCCGTAGCGGCTGCCGCCCCAGGTGGGCCCGTTGCAGGCTGGGCCGGTGGCGAAGATGAGCCGGTTCTCCGGGGCCAGCGGCTCCACCCCGGCGGGGTTGTGCTCGAGCAGCAGGTGCGTGGCCAGCCCCCTGCCCCCCAGCGTGGCCGACAGCAGCTCGTCGGACAGGGGCAGGATTTCGCAGCTGCGGCGGGTCAGATCGACCGAGAGGTAGCGTCCGTAGAATCCGTGCATGTGAAAAAACCTTTTTAAAAGTTGGAAGTCGGAAGTTCGAAGTTCGAAGGAAGAAAAGCCGGGTCCAAATGGACTGCCTTTCCCTTTCAGCTTCGAACTTCGAACTTTTATCTAGCGCAAAGCGCTCAATCCGTCGCGCAGGATGGACAGGCCGCGTTCCAGCTCCTGGTCGGTGATGACCAGGGGCATGAGGGTGCGGATGACGTTGCCGTAAGTGCCGCAGGACAGGATGATCAGGCCGTGCTCGTGGCACCAGGCCACCAGCTGCTTGGCCGTGTCCGTGGCCGGCTTCTTTGTCTCCCGGTCCTGGACCAGCTCCAGGGCCAGCATGGGCCCCTTGCCGCGCACGTCGCCGATGACCTCGAACTCCTGCTGCAGGGCGGTGAAGCTTTTCAGCAGCCGCTCCCCAAGATCCCTGGCCCGCTCCAGGAGGCCGTCATCCAGGAGGATATCCAGCACGGCCAGGGCGGCCCGGCAGGCCAGGGGGTTCCCGCCGTATGTCCCCCCGAGCCCCCCCACGTGGGGGGTGTCCATCATTGCGGCCCGCCCGATGACCCCGGACAGGGGCAGCCCGGCAGCCATTGACTTGGCCACGGTGACAAGATCCGGGGCCACGTTCCAGTGGTCGATGGCAAACAGGCTTCCGGTGCGTCCGAAACCGGTCTGGACCTCGTCGATGATCAGGGCGATGGCGTACTTGTCGCAGATGGCCTTGAGCCTGGCAAAGTACTCCGGCGGCGGGGTCGCGAACCCGCCTTCCCCCTGAATGGGCTCGGCCACCAGGGCCGCGGTGTGCTCGGCGGCCACGTGGGAGATGAAGAACTCCTCCAGGTAGTCGGCGCAGGCCACGTCGCAGCCTGGGTAGGCCAGCCCGAAGGGGCAGCGGTAGCAGTAGGCGTAAGGCATGCGGTAGACCTCGGGCGCAAAGGGCCCGAACCCGAACTTGTAGGGCTTGACCTTGCTGGTCAGGCTCATGGTCAGCAGGGTCCTGCCGTGGAAACCGTTCTCGAAGCAGATCACCGCCGGCCGGCCGCTGACGTACCTGGCCACCTTGACCGCGTTCTCCACGGCCTCGGCGCCCGAGTTCAACAGCAGGGTCTGCTTGGGAAAGTCCCCGGGAGCCAGGCCGTTCAGACGTTCGGCCAGCTCCAGGTAGGGCTCGTACATCATGATGTGGAAGCAGGTGTGCAGGAACTTGTCGGCCTGATCCTTGACCGCCTCCACAACCTTGGGGTGGCAGTGACCCACGTTGACCACCCCGATGCCTCCGGCGAAGTCGATGTACTCCTTGCCCTCGGTGTCGGTGATCACGGCTCCGCGGGCCTTGGCCGCAAAGGCGGGGACCACGTTGAACGGTCCCTTGGGCACGTTGGTGGCCCGGCGGTCGAGCAGGTGTTTGGTGTCGGACATTTTTTCAACTCCTCACATTTTTCAAGTTCGAAGCAACCGGCTGTGCCGGGGTTCGAAGGGAGAAGTTCGAAGTCGGAAGGAAAAGGCAGAAAGGGGAGCATGCGAAAAAATTCTTACACTTTTTCTTCCTTCGAGCTTCGAACTTCGAACTTCGAACTTCGAACTGTTATACTCTTTCTATCACCGTTGCCACGCCCTGGCCGCCGCCGATGCAGGAGGCGGCGCAGCCGATGCGGCCGTTCTCGCTGTGCAGGATCCTGGCCAGGGTGCCCACCAGGCGGATGCCGGTGGCGCCCATGGCATGGCCCAGGGCCAAGCCCCCGCCCTTGACGTTGGCCCGGTCCATGGGGATGCCGAGCTCCGTGACCGCATTGAGCACCACAACGGCAAAGGCCTCATTGATCGCCCAGAAGTCAATGTCCGACGGTTTCAAGCCGATTGCTTCCAGAGCCCTGCGGGCCGCTGGGACCGGGGCCAGCCCCATCAGGGTGGGGTCCACCCCGGCAAAGCCGATGGAACGGACCGAGGCCAGAACCGGGAGCCCCTTTTTTTCGGCGTTTTCCCGGCCCGTGAGCACCATGGCTGCGGCACCGGAGTTGAGGGGGGAGGCATTGCCCGCGGTGATCCCCCCGTGGTCGGGGTCGAAGATGGTCTTCAGCCCGGCCATGCCTTCCAGGGTGGCGTTGTCCCGGACGGCCTGGTCGCGGTCGACGGTCATCACGCTGCCGTCGGCCTGGGGCGCGTCCACCGGAATGATCTCCCCGTCAAAATAGCCCTGCTCCCTGGCCCGGACAGCCAGCTGGTGGGAGCGCACCCCCAGCTCGTCCATTTCCCGGCGGGTGAACCCGGTCTGCTTCCAGAGCTTCTCTGCTGTTCTGCCCATGACCATGGTGGTGTCCATGTCCCAGTGGGCGTAGCGCTCCTCGGTGGACAGGGCGGGGTTCATGCTGATGCTGCCTTCCTTGAACAGCTTGGGGCCCATGGGAACCCGGGTCATCTGCTCCATGCCGCAGGCCAGCACGGTGTCGGCAAACCCGCCGGCAATCTCCAGGAATGCGGTGTGCAGGGCGGCCATGCCAGAGCCGCACTGCATGTCCAGAAACTTGGCCGGGATGGAGGCGGGCAGGTTGGCCTGGAAGATGGGGGTGCGTCCTCCAAAGGTCCAGTTCTCAGTCACCCCCAGGGCGCAGCCCACCAGGAAGTCGTCCAGTGACTCAGGGGCGACCCTGGCGCGGGCGAGCACTTCGGGGATGATGGCGGTCAGCAGCTCGTCCGCCCGCAGGGCGTGGAACCAGTCCCTTTCGGGCTCCTTTGGTCTGGCCCTGGACTGGGCCGTGCGGCCGTAACCCACAATGACAACGTCACGCATCTGTAAAAGCTCCTTGTTGCAGTGCCAATGGTGAGATTCGTCTTCGCAGGGGCACGCGGCACGTGCCCTCTTTCATCCCCGGTTCCATCACCGTTCCCTCACTCCACCACCCCGCACCAGCGCACAGCGAACAGGGCGTAGGCCCTGGCCGTGTGCAGGACCGAGTCACGTCGGACCCGCTCGTCTGCCCCGTGGATGTTCTCGGCCACAGGCCCGTAGCAGCAGCCACGTGCCCGGCCGAAGGAGTAGAAGGCGCGCAGGTCTGTTGTGCAGGTGGAGACATAGGGTTCCGGTTCACTGCCGGTCAGCTCGCGGTGACAGCCGGACAGCACGGCCAGCGGCGGGGCATCCGTCTGCTCGACATGACCGTCGGAGCGGAACCCGTAGAACGTAACCTGCGGGGGGTTCTCCCGCAGCCACGGATCCTGTTCGGCCGCCCGGGACACTGTCTCCGTGATGCGCTCCCGCATGGAGGCAAACGACGTCCCGGGAAAATAGGAGAGGCGGCAGTGGAACTCTGCGTCGGCCGGGACAGTGGAAGGCCAGTCCCCGCCGTTGAGGATGCCCACATTGAGGTTGAGGGGGTGGTCGAAGGTCTCGTAAGGCGGCGGCAGGGGGGGCTGGTTCAACTCCTCTTCCAGCTCCCGCAGGGACGTGATCAGGGGAAAGCACTTTTCCAGGGCGTTGGCGCCGGCGCCCGCCTCCAGGACGTGCCCCGGCCGCCCCCCCACCCGGACCTTGAACCAGAGCACCCCCACCTGGGCGGTGTACAGCCGGGGCCCGCAGGGTCCGGGAACGAGCCCGCCCCGGGCGTCGACCCCGGCAGCCCGGCAGGCCAGGGCCCCGTTGCCCGAGCACTCCTCCTGGACGACCGCCTCCAGGGTCAGGGGGGCGGCCAGCCCGAAGCCGGCCCTGCGGATGGCCGCTGCCGCATAGGTCATGGCCGCCACGCCCGACTTCATGTCCCCGGAACCGCGTCCGTGCATCCAGCCGTCGCGCACCAGGGGGTCGAAGGGGTCGCCGGACCAGAGACGGCAAGGCTCGGGACTGACCACGTCCAGGTGGCCGTTGAACAGGGCGCTGCGGCCCGTTTTGGCCTCCGGCTGGATCTCAGAGACCAGGCAGTGGGACGTGTGGGGTGCCAGAGGCATTGGTCCGAAGCCCGGATGAACGCGCAGGGCGTCCTGATCCACGGGGATGCGTCTGACCGGCAGCCCCAGCCGCTCGAGCTCCTTCTCCATGACCTCGATGACACCTGCCTCGTGGCCCACGGTGCTGGGCTCGGCCACCAGGCGGGCGGTGAAGTCGAAGATGTCCTCGGACAGGGATTCAACAGAGGTGATGACGGCTTGCTCTCGTCGGTCCATGGTGCCTCGGTCAGAAGCCCCGGATGTCCCCGTTGGGAACGATCACCTCGCCCTCGGTCCTTCTTACCGTTTCCGCCAGGTCGGCTTCTCTGGCCAGCTCGCCCAGCACCAGGCCTTGCCCGCTC
>CAZUBS010000201.1:0-4677 GCA_964618595.1 uncultured Desulfohalobiaceae bacterium | reverse complement strand
CGCCCGGTGGTGCGTGTCCGGGGCGGGGTGGCCTTTCAGAACGAGGTCCCGGCCATCAGCGAACGGGAGGTGGAGGACGACCGCCTCTACGGGTTCGAGCGCTTCTTCCGCCAGGAGCTCTGGCGCCACAGCCTCGGCGACGACACGCTCTTCGAGCCCTGGCTGACGGTGCGGGCGGCCTTTCGCGTCGGCGGCTGGGGCCTGGCGGTCAAGCGTCAGCACAGCGAGACGGCCGGGGGAAGCTGGAAGCACGAGCCGCCGCTGAAGGATCTGCGCGACCTCTCGGGGCTCACCAAGCCCCACCACGATATCGACGAGGAGGCCACCGCCGCCCGCCTCGCGGTAGCCCGCGAGGTCTTCGACGGGGGCATCGCCATCTAGGTGGACCGCTGCCCGGCCTACCCGGGGTGGAGCGCCCACCTCCCGACCCCCCCCGGCCAGAACCTCCCCCAGCCCGGAATCGGTCAGCGCCTTGCGAAGGGGTGAGGCGGGCATGCCCACCAGGATCTCCTCCAGGATCTGGAAGGCCATGACCTCCTCTGCGCGGCCGACGGGTTCCAGAAGCCAGTTCATGGTCAGCATCACGCGGTTGTCCTGCCCGGCTGATGCCGCAAAAGGCTGCACCATGCGCTTGGGACTGGAAAAACGGTCCTGCGGGTGCACCGACGATGCAGTGGTGAGTCGCTGATACCCGTCGAGATAATCCTGCACCAGCGCGAGACGTTTTTCGGGGGGGTCGTCTCCGGAAAAGAATATCCTGGCGTTGGAAGGGTGGTAATAGGTGTGGTGGAAGGCCTTGAAGGCCTCGTAGGTCAGGTCGGGTATGCTCTCGGGGTGCCCTCCCGAGTCGAGCCCGTAGGTGGTGTCCGGGAACAGGGACTGCTGCGAGTGCTCCGTGAGCAGGCTGTCGGGTGAGGAGTAGGCGCCCTTCATCTCGTTGTAGACCACCCCTTTGATGCGCAGGGGATCGGTGGTCTGCGCAAGCTCGTAGTGCCACCCTTCCTGCTCGAAGATGTGCCTGGTGATGCGGGGATGGAACACGGCGTCCAGATAGACGTCCACCAGGTTGTAGAAATCCTGCAGGTTCTGGCTGGCCACCGGGTAACAGGTCTTGTCCGGGAAGGTCATGGCATTGAGAAACGTCTGCAAAGAACCCTTGAGCAGTTCAACAAAGGGCTCCTTGCTGGGGTACTTCCTGGAGCCGCAGAGCACGGAATGCTCCAGGATGTGCGCCACACCGGTGGAGTCCTGGGGCGGGGTCCTGAAGCTTATCCCGAAGGTCTTGTTGGCATCGGCGTTGACCAGGGAAAGGATCTCGGCGCCGGTTGCCTCGTGCACGTACAGGCGGGCCAGGGATTTTATCTCGGGTACGTCTCGTTCCCAGACGAGACGGAATGCGCGTTCCGTGTTCATTGCGTTCCTTTCTCTGGTTGGTTTGTGAAGAAGACAGGGTGGCACAGAGAACGTGTTCCGGCACGGGACGGCCGCGAGGGGGCGGGTGTTTGTCCAGCCGGGCAGCCGGTGCCTTCAATCAAAACGCAGATCCCCCTGGATCCGCGTCTCTGCCGGAATTGTCGCCTGCCCGGACATGCTGTTGACCACCCGCACCTCTCCGATGCAGACCACGTCGCGCTCAAAAAGCACGTCGCCCGTGACCGACAGCGAGGCGCAGTCCACCAGCGAGGGGGGGCCGAAGGGGAAGCGGGCCTCCAGCTCATCGATCTTGTTGTAATACTCCGTGTCCAGGTCGATGACCACCGTGTCCAGGGTCCGCGCAGGGTTGATGGTGAACTCGCACTCCCTGGTGAAGACATAGCAGTCGGAGCGCACCGCCAGCAGGTCGTTGCATTTCTTGACCGGGATGAAGCGCTCCCTGGGTACCCTGAGCACTTCAGCGCCGGGAAAGGCGGCAATGGCGGCCCCCATGGCCGTCTCCACCTGGAAGACCTTGGGAGAGTTCTCGTCCCTTGGATCAAGGTGCTTGGGATTGAGGATCAGCGGAAGCCTGGGAAGCCCGTGCTGGTCAACGAATTCCTTGATGCGGCGCAGGTCGAGCCAGATGTTGTTGGTGTTGAAGTAGCTGTGGCGCGAGATGTCCTGGAAGCTCTCCAGGTCCTCTTCCGGGCATTGGGCGATCTCGCGCAGCACCAGACGCCCGTCCGGGAGCCGGGCCAGGTGGCCGCCCTTGGTGTCGGACTTGGTCCTGACGGCCACCTCCATCATGAAGGGGGAGCCGGAGCGGACAAAGTGTCCCAGGATGGAGATGTCCATGACCGCCCCCAAATTGTCCACATTGGACACGAAGGCATAGCGCTTGCCGCTTTGAAGCAGCTTGTCGAGCATTCCCGAGGTCACCAGGGCCGCATAGAGGTCCCCGTGTCCCGGGGGGTTCCATTCCAGCTCGGGATCCCGGGGCCATTGCGCGGGCTGCATGGTGTCCTTGAGTATCTTCGGGTACATGTGCTGCAGGAAGGTCAGGGGGCGGTCGGAAGGCTTGACCCCCTTGTCCTCAAGGTAATGCATGGTGTCTTCGTGGGTGCTGAAGCTGTCCATGAGCACCAGGGGGACGGAGTAGTCGAGCCTGCCCCGGCAGCCCGAGGCCTGGAGCAGGGTGATGTCCAGAAAGTTGTGGTTTCCGCGCACGTTGAGCAGTGACTTGGCCCGGGCCAGGCCCATGCTGGTGCCCAGCCCGCCGTTGAGCTTGACAATGACCGCCTGCTCCAGGGCCTTGGTCCCGATGGCCCTTTCCCCGTGGTTGAGATCCTTGCGCCTGGTCACGTCCCGGCTGGTGACCGGCTCTATCTCGCCTTCGGGGATCATCCCCGTCTGCCCCTGGCGCACCTGCTCATAGTAGGACCTGAAGAGCTCGATGAGGCGCTGGTCAAGGCCGGCTCCACGCATCTTGTTGGCAAAGGGGGCAAAGTCCTGGCCGCTGCTGGGTGTGGAAGCGTCTGTCATGTGGGCGCCTTGGAGTTGGGGTTGCATGGATGCACTGACACAAAGCCTACGCCAAGACCCGTTCACTTTTCAAGAAGTGCTTTGAAAATATTCAGCTTTGCCCTCACCCGGCAGTGGGGTTGTCAGGACCGGATGCGGCCGGTAGGAATGCGGTGCAGGCTGTATTTCCCGAAAGAGTCATTTTCAGCGTTGGGGACCGGAACATGAAGGTACTGGTCACGGGTGGGGCCGGCTACATCGGCTCGCACACCGTCCTTGAGCTCTGCTCGGCAGGCCACGAGGTGGTCGTCTTCGATGATCTGTCCACGGGCGTGTCCGGGGCCGTGCTCCCTCCCGCGCGATTGGTCGAGGGTCGGCTGGCGGACAGACCCCAGCTGGAAGCCCTGCTGCGGCAGGAGGGCTTTGACGCGATCATCCATTTTGCAGCCAGCATCGTCGTGCCCGAGTCGGTGTCGCATCCCTTGAAGTACTACAAGAACAACACCGTGAACACCATCGGGTTGGTGGATTGTGCCATCAGCCACGGGATCAACCGTTTTGTCTTTTCCTCCACCGCCGCGGTCTACGGCATGCCCGACCGCGTCCCCATCCGGGAAAGCGCCCCCCTGAACCCGATCAACCCCTACGGAAGATCCAAGCTCATGAGCGAGCAGGTCATACAGGACGGCTCGTTGGCCCATCCGGCGTTCAAACACTGCATCCTTCGCTACTTCAACGTGGCCGGGGCCGACCCTGCGGGGCGCCTGGGCCAGAACACCCCCAGAGCCACCCATTTGGTCAAGCTGGCCACCCAGACCGCCCTTGGGTGCAGGGATCGCCTGACCATCTTCGGCACCGACTATCCTACTCCGGACGGGACCTGCATCAGGGACTACATCCATGTCAGCGACCTGGCCCGGGTCCATGTCCTGGCCCTGGACCATCTCTCCCGGGGCAACCCCTCCTGCGTGTTCAACTGCGGCTACGGGCACGGATACTCGGTGCGGGAGGTGGTCGCTGCAGTACAAAGGGTGTCGGGAAAGTCTTTTTGCATTGTCGAGGGTGACCGGCGCCCGGGTGATCCTCCCGCGCTGGTGGCCGACATCGCCGGCTTTTCCTCCACATTCGGCTGGCGCCCCCGGTACGACGACATTGACACCATAGTCCGGACAGCGCTTGAATGGGAGCGTTCCATCAGCCACGGCACGAACAAACCCAAGGAGTGAGGCAATGGCTTGTGCACGCAGCGTGATCCGAGCGGGATGGTTTCTGGTATGGCTTGGAATGGCCGTGCTGCTGCCGCTGGCAGCCCAGGCCCAGCAGGATTCCAATCAGACCGCAGAACCGGCCAGGATCAGGGACGTTCCCGAGACGAGCGTGGGCCGCCCCCCCCTGCCCGTGCGCATCGAGCACACAGGCGTCGACCAGCTGGGCATCCGGCTTGCCTATGCCATGCGGGAGACCTTCAACCGGTCCGGCCTGTTCCGCCTTTCCCAGCAGAACCAGCAATCCCTGCGAGTGCTGCTGACCACCCGCAACGAGTTCACCGACCGCCCCGGACTCAGCTCGGTCTTCAGCGTGGTCTGGCTTTTTTCCACGGGTGAGGGGGTGCTGAGCCACTACCTGAACAGCGAGGTGGGGTTTGTCTCCCCGGACGAGGTCCAGGCCCAGGCCGAGGTCCTGGTGGCCAGGACCGATTCGGTTGCGTCAAGCTATGTCTATCTTTTCGAAGACTAGCAG
>CAZUBS010000200.1:0-4694 GCA_964618595.1 uncultured Desulfohalobiaceae bacterium | reverse complement strand
TCCTGCCTCGCGAGGGTGATCTCGTGGTAGCGGTCGAGTCAAGGGCTCCCCGGGACAGAATAATCAATGCCCTGCGAGATTTTTGAGAGATTTTCCGGTTCAAGGAAACAAGTGTGTTGACCACTGCAGAGCAAGGTGACCCAATGCAATCGTTGTTCATGGATCTGCTGACCCTGGAAGGGATGCAAGGCGTTTTCCTGCTCTCGTCTGAAGGAGAGGTCCTCTACAGCCACGCCTCCTCACAGGAAGCCAGGGCCCTGCAAGGCTATGACTGGGCGGAGCTTGCGGGCGCACTGCAGTCGGTGGTGGACATGGACGTGATTTTTGACAGGCTGCGGGTGTACCTCAAACGTCAGGATTCCCACGTGCTTGTCCTGATCATGGGGCTCTCCGCTCCGGTGGCCCTGTCGCGCATGAACTCCGACGTGGCTCTGGCCAAACTGAAGAAGCAGGACGTTCCGACCAAAAAAAAGGGCTTGTCCCGGTTCTTCAAGGGTTAGGAGTCATTTGAAGAAGGTGCCGGGTTTTGGTTTGACAAGGCCGGGGACCATGACATAGGGGTTTTTTCATGCCACACGTTCTGACCAGCAGCCCGGGCTTCTTCTTCGTGTATTATCTGCACTATCGTCAGGCCAGCCCTGCGGCTTCGGGGTGAGGGAACAGAACTTACAGCATCAAAAACCACCGTCTCAAGGCCGCAGGCTCACCCCTGCGGCCTTTTTTTTCACCCTAACACGGAGGAAGCGACATGCACCTGGGCAAAACCATCAGAAGGGAGAGGATTTTCAACAGGGACACAGGGCGTACGATCATCGTGCCCCTGGATCACGGGGTGAGCGTGGGGCCGATCTTCGGGCTGGTGGACCTGCGCAAGACAGTGGGCGACATAGTCCAGGGAGGAGCCAACGCCGTGCTCATGCACAAGGGGTTGGTCCCCTGCGGCCACCGCACCAAGGGCAAGGACATCGGTCTCATCGTGCACCTCTCAGCCAGCACCAGCCTGTCCCCCTTTCCCAATGCCAAGGTTCTGGTCGGATCTGTGGAGGATGCCATCAGGGCGGGGGCCGACGCAGTCAGCATGCACGTCAACCTGGGGGACGAGACAGAGCCGCGAATGCTGGAAGACCTCGGGGCCCTGAGCTCCAAGGCTGCTTCCTGGGGAATCCCCGTGCTGGCCATGGTCTACGCCAGGGGGACCAAAATCGAGAATGAGTTCGACGCCGAGGTGGTGGCCCATTGCGCCAGGGTCGGGCAGGAGCTGGGGGCAGACGTGGTCAAGGTGTCCTACACCGGGGACCCGGAGAGCTTCGAGCGGGTGGTCGAGGCCTGCTGCATACCGGTGGTCATTGCAGGCGGACCAAAGATCGACAGCAGCAGGGCCCTGCTGCAGATGGTGTACGACTCCATCCAGGCCGGTGGTGCCGGGCTGTCCGTGGGACGCAACATCTTCCAGCACAAGGACACCAAGAGGCTGATCCAGGGCTTGAACCTGATCGTGCACCAGCAGGGCTCGGTGCAGGAGGCCCTGGACCTGCTGCAGGAGACGGAGTGATCCGTGAACCAGCCTGGAATAAATACAGCAGGGGTCTGACACCAAATAAAAGTGGTTCTTCGACGTTTGGTGTGGAAATGCCAAAGAAATTTTCGCAACCAGTAGCTCCGGTTCTTCGGGCTAAAGCGTACGTGGCTCACAAATAAGAAAGGAATGTGGCCTTATCTGTGTTTTATCCATCGGGTTCGCTATCGCTATCGGGATCGGTATCGATTCAAGGATTAGCCAGCAGTAAAAATCATCGATAGCGATCCCGATAGTGAAAAAAACTCATTCACATATTTAACGTTTGGCCCAGGAGGCGGGTTCAATGGTTGCTCCACAAAGTACCCTCGAACCGGATGAACCAGTAGTTCCTATCTGGTAGGGGCGGCTGGCAGCCGCCCCGCCTTTGGTCGGAACCTCGTGCCGGAACCAAGCCTCCTCAAAAAATGCGGAAATGCAGGAGAGCCTTGGCACGAACTCCTTGTCTTTTGTGAGCATCTTGCCGTAATCAGGTTCCAGCAAACCGACCAGGGGGGTGAGAGCGTGAAAGGGTACTTCTTCCTGTTGTGCATCCTGTGCGCAGGCATGCTTTTTAAAAGTGTCTGGGGGCTGTTTATCCAAATACATCCACTGGTTACCTTGAGCCAGCTCGGTGACATCATCCTCATACCGCTGTGCACGGTCGCGTGTTACGGCCTGGCCTTCAAAAAGGTCATCTGGGATCTGCCCAAATGGACGTTGGTCCGTATTCTTACCCTTGCCCTGGGTGTCTATTCCGTAATCGTTTATGGGTTTGGCGAAAGATACGGTATTCCCACAATTGGCGACCCGGGCTTGATGACCGTGGCCCTTATTTTTTTGCCCTACCTGCTCAGCGCCATTCCCGTCATACTTTACGAGAGCGCACTGAAAAAGGGTTTTGACCGGAACGGGTGAGCAAACAGGGTTCAGCAGATGTGAGGCTCTCGCACAAAAAATGATGCAACGGGCATCACGGGCGCAACAGAGGAGGAGAACGGGTGGACGCTTGGAAGCTCACGGTGGTCACACCGGGCAAGATTTACAAGGGACGTGTTTTTGTCAAAAACGTCCTGGACAGAAGGACCATCTTCATCCTCAACAACACCCTCAGGACCACCCAGTCGGAGGTGGGGGCGTTGCATCTGGACCACTACCTTCAGCTCGACGAGACCGTCCTGGTCCTGGGCAAGGCCAGGATGGAGCTCGGCACCGTGGCCATCAACAAGGCGGACATCCTCTTTGTCTACGACGAGTTCAAGCAGATGGGCACGGAGCAGGAGCGTAAACGCCAGCAATCCATTCAATCGGAACAGAACACGCTCAGGCTGGGCATCCTCACCAAGACCTACAACAGGCAGTGCTACCGTTTTGTCTGCAGCCTGCCCAACCCCAAGCAGAAGCTGACCAGCAAGGAGCACTTCCTGGCCCTGGCCCGGGTGCGTATGGAGCGCTACACCGACCACCACCACTCCCCTGAGGGCCAGCCGATCCTGATGCCTTTTGTCGCCGTGAACAAGTCCTGCATCGAGTCCATCCACATCGTCCAGGATGGCGCAGAGCGGCAGAAATCGTGAACAGACCCGGCTCAAGCCGCAGGCCGGATTCTGACGTCATCAAATGGCGCCTCCCCTGCAGCGTGGGGCAGGTGCGGGGGAACGTTTAAGCCGGGTGCCCAAAGCGGGTCAGCTGTTTTTTTTCAGGGAGGCCTCGATTGTGATGCCGATCCCTCCCCTGGGGCTGAAGACCCCCACCACGGTCATTTCCCGGGGGCGGCAAGCTTGTGAGAGGTCGTCGAGAATCCTGTTGGTCAACGTCTCCATGAAAGCGGGCTCGTTGCGGTAACTGAAGAGGTAGAGCTTGAGTGACTTGGACTCGATGCAGTGCTTGTCCGGGATGTAGCGGATGGTTATGGTGCCGAAGTCCGGCTGCCCTGTTTTGGGGCACAGGCTGGTGAACTCCACGGTCTCCATGGAGATCAGGTACTCCCGGTCCGGAAAGGTGTTGGGAAAGGTTTCCAAAACATCGGAGCTGACCCGCCCGGGGTATTCCGTATGACTGCTGCCCAGGGTCTTGAGCCCGGAAACATCGTCTTGTGGCGTCTGCATGTGCGGCCTCCTGTCCTGATCTGATCCCTGCTCTTGGTTTGACAAGTCTCGGAGCCACCTCCTACACTCCGGACCGGCTTTGATCAATGCGTGGGGAGCGCTCTCAATGGAGCGCCACGATGGAGGGCGTGTGGGCCTGCTGGTCAACGAGTTTTTCTACAGCATCCAGGGGGAGGGACCCCATGCGGGGTGGCCCTGCGCCTTTGTACGGCTGACGGGCTGCAACCTTCGCTGCACCTACTGTGACACCAGGTATGCCTATGACCAGGGCAGTGAAATGGAGCTGGAACGGGTTCTGGCCTGGGTCGCATCCGTGCAGTGCAGGCGTGTCCAGATCACTGGAGGAGAGCCGTTGCTGCAGGCAGGGACACCGCGGCTCGTCAGGAAGCTTCTGGACATGGGGCTGGTCGTTCTGGTGGAGACCAACGGAAGTCTTGATATCAGCCCCATAGACACCAGGGCGGTCAGGATCGTGGACATGAAGTGTCCCTCGAGCGGCCAGGAGGGTTCCAACGACTACAACAACCTCTTCAGGCTTGAACCCCACGATGCCCTCAAACTGGTCATTGCGGACGAGACAGACTACGAGTTTGCCCGCGGGCTGAGCAAACGGCCCGAGGTCGAGGGGCGCAGTCTCTTGTTTGCCCCGGTATTCGGCTGCCTCTCCCCGCAGCTGCTGGCGGAATGGATTTTGCGGGACGGGCTGGAGGTGCGGCTCAACCTCCAGCTGCACAAGATAATCTGGGGGGCTGAAGCGCGTGGTGTCTGAAAACGGGCCAGGCTCCCGGAAGGAGAACCCGATATGTGTTCCTTAGAATCCAGAAAGGCCGTGGTGCTTCTCTCTGGTGGCATCGACTCCACCACCTGTGCGGCAATGGCCAGGGACCAGGGCTATGCAGTCCATGCCCTGAGCTTTGATTATCATCAGCGCCACAGGCGGGAGATCGACGCGGCCAGAGCCGTGGCCAGGGAGCTGGAGGTGGCGGAGCACCTGGTGCTGCCCCTGCCTCTGGACAGGATCGGGGGGTCGG
>CAZUBS010000199.1:0-4729 GCA_964618595.1 uncultured Desulfohalobiaceae bacterium | reverse complement strand
GCAAAAAACCCCGCCCCCTCGGACAAGGGGACGGGGCAGAGGCGGGAGAGGATCAAAACGGTACGGGAAGGAGGAAAGAACTGCCGAAAAAGAGGAGGGGCTGCGTTCACCCTCTGGCTGCTTCAGCCTGCTCTCTGGTTCTAAAAGAGTTTACGTGGTCGAGTTGACATTGGTCACTTACGTGCACCAGCACTCATCCAGGCCGCGCCGATCGATCGGAGGGGTTCCCTCGACTCCCGGATCAAGATCGTCAAGCGTGCCCTTCCCATCCCGGCCTGTTCACCCTGGCCGGGCCGCGCTGCACTGTGCGGTGGTAGGTCACGTCCGGTTTACCAAAGCACATCACATAACCGAACCGGTGGTCCTCAGGGATGCCCAGGCGTTGCCTCAGGTCGGGGAAGATGTCGTTTATGCACCAGGTGAGCATGCCGTTCCACAGCGTGCCCAGCCCCATGGACTGGGCCAGCAGCTCGAACCAGGCCAGGGCGATATGGGTGTCCTGGACCGGGCAGGGAGCCTGCTCCGGAGCGGAGGTCATGAGCAGGTGCGGTGCGCCGCGGAACAGGACGTCCGCCCCCTGCTCACGGTGCATCTTGACCGCCCACCCCAGCATGCGCATGCCGTAGCCCTCCTCCTGCCGGGTCTGCATGTGGCTGGTCAACCGCTCGTAGAGCTCCCTCCGGAAGGCCTCGGTGGTCTTTTTGCTGTCCAGCACCGTGTACAGCACCTGCTGCGCATTGACCCCGGTGGGGGCATGCCAGACCGTGTCCAGCAGCCGCTGCACAACTTCCGGCTCCACATCCTCATCCTTGTACCGACGCACAGAGCGCCTTCCCTTGATGAGCACGGCCAGCCGGTCCGGTCGGGGCAGGTTGCCCGTAAGCCCGGCGCTCTGGTCCGGGTCGTGCCCCAGGATGGACAGGGCCGCGGTGGGGCAGACGGCCAGGCAGTGCTGGCAGCGGATGCAGCCTTCCTCGTTCACGATCCGCGGGTACTCGTGAAGCTCGATGACCCGGGCCGGGCAATCCATGGCGCACTCCCCGCATTGGATGCACCGCTCCTCGTCGATTCTGAAATCCAGCATGAACGCTCCTTGGTGGATGGGGCAGCCCCCTTTTTAATCCACGAACACTTGTGAGTCAGGGGCTCTTCCTCTCCTGTAGGGGCAGGCCCCCGTGCCTGCCCTCCTCGGCGTATGTTCGAGCCAAGAAAGAGGGCAGGCACGGGGGCCTGCCCCTACAATATTTATTGACAAGGACCTTCTCAATTTCTTGCTTCAAGCTTCCAGCTTCAAGCTTCGAACTTCGACCTCCTAAACCGCCCACACCCCGGCGGTCTTTCTGCCGAAGTCGATGCACTTCTTGATGCCTTGCTCATCAGGCTTCCAGGCCAGCTTGAGACCTTCGTTGACGACCTCGAACCCCCCCTTGTCCAGGAGCTGGCTGATCATCTTGACGCTCTCGCCGCTCCAGCCGTAGGAGCCGAAAGCCGCTGCCTTCTTGCCCTTGAAGTTCAGACCCCGCATCTCCTCCAGCAGGCCGGCAACGGAAGACAAAATGCCGCGGTTGATGGTCGGCGAACCCACCAGCACCGCCTTGGACTTGAAAACCTCGGTCATGATGTCGTTCTTGTCCCTGGTCGCGCCGTTCAGGAGCTTGACAGTGGCCCCTTGGTCCACGGCCTTGACCCCTTCGGCAATGGCCTCGGCCATGTGCCTGGTGGCGCTCCACATGGTGTCGTAGAGCAGGGTGACCTGGTCCTCCTGGTAGTCGTTTGCCCAGGCCGCGTACTTCTCCACGATCTGCAGCGGATCCTTGCGCCAGATCACCCCGTGGCTGGGGCAGATCATATCCACGGGAAGCCCCAGCCCCTTGAACTCCTCGATTTTCCTGGCCACCTGGCCGCTGAAGGGGGTCAGGATGTTGGCGTAGTACTTGATGCACTCCTGGAAGAGCTCGCACTGGTCCACCAGATCGTTGTACATGTGCTCGCTGGCAAAATGCTGGCCAAAGGCGTCGTTGGGAAACAGGATGTTCTCCCCGGTCAGGTAGCAGAACATGGAGTCCGGCCAGTGCAGCATCTTGGCTTCCACGAACACCAGCTCCCTGTCCCCCAGGCTGACCCGGTCCCCGGTCTTGACCGTCTGGAAGTTCCAATCCCGGTGATAGTGACCCTTGAGGGAACGCACCCCGTTGGTGGTGCAGTAGATCGGCGTGTCCCGGCCCAGGAGATCCATCAGCTCGGGCAGGGCGCCGCTGTGGTCGATCTCGGCGTGGTTGGCCACCACCAGGTCGATCTCCGAGGGGTCGACGACCTGCTGCAGTTGATCAAGAAAACGGTCGGCAAACGGTCTCCAGACCGTGTCGATGAGCACGGTCTTCTCGCCGCGCACCAGGTAGGCGTTGTAGCTCGTGCCCTTGTGGGTGGAAAGCTCGTGACCGTGGAACGAGGTCAGCTCCCAGTCGACAATCCCGACCCAGGTCACCTGCGGTGTAATGGAAAAAGCCATGCCTGCACCTCCGTTCGGTTTTCACTCAAGAATACGGAATCTGAATTTTTTTTCCAGCATCCCTGACCCTTCCATGCAGAGATCAGGTCAGCTCGCGAACCCTTTTCGGCAACCGGACCAGACTCCCGTCACGTGCGGCCACGACCCTGGCGTGTATGGCCTCGGCCTGCTCCTGAAATCCATGCACCTCGCTGTAGCGCGGGGAGTAATGGCTGAGCACCAGCTGCCCGGCCCCGCTGTCCCTGGCCAGCCGCGCGGCCTGGGCTGCAGTCATGTGCCCGTAGGATGCGGCCTGCTCGGCCTCGGACTCCAGGTAGGTGGCTTCGCAGAGCAGCAGGTCAACGCCGCGGGCCAGCTCCTGCGCCCCGGGGCAGGGGCGGGTGTCCAGGACAAAGGCCGCGCTCCGGCCCGGTGTGACGCGGCTGAAGTCCCCCACACGGTGCACCCGTCCCTGCACGGTGACCTGCCCCTTCTCCTTGAGCTCTCCGATGTCCCGGCCTGAAATTCCTGCCGCCCGGAGCCGCTCCGGCAGCATGGTGCGGCTGTCCGGCTCCTGAATGCGGTAGCCGTAGGTTTCCACCGAATGCCACAACTTGCGGGCCTCGATGGACACCTCCTTCGTGACCGCCACTACCCCCTGGCTGGAGACCGGCCTTTCCCGCAACCTGGCGGCTGTCTTGTACTGGCAGGACTTTCGGAGGCACTCGTAGAAGCCACTGCCGGAGGCGGGGAAGATCACCTCCACCTCATGTTCCGCCCGGTCCAGGCCCAGTCGCTGGATGACCCCAGGCAGGCCAAGGCAGTGGTCCCCGTGAAAGTGGGTGATCAAAATCGTGGTGATGCTGGAGGCAGACACCCCGGCCATGGTCATCCTGCGCTGCGTCCCCTCCCCGGGATCGACCAGGAACCCCTCCCGACCCCACTTCAGGAAGTACCCGTTGTGGTTGCGGTCCCTGGTGGGGACCTGGCTCGACGTGCCCAGCACGACCAGGGTGTGGTCATCCATAAGAGGCCTGTCCTTGTGCGTTCCGGAAAGCGTCGCCAAGAGCTCTTCCAATCATCGTGCCCAGGCTATCAGAAGAATGCCCCTGTTGAAACACGGTCTTGGTCCGGACAATGATCCGACGGGGCCAGGATGTCTGCGGGTGATTCCACCCGGTGACGGCTGTACCCGACGACTGCCCTGCCCAAGGGTGATTTTCATCTCAATCTTCCCTATCATCGACCACGTCGGTCACAAACCAGGCAAACAGACCGGCCGGCCATGAACAATCAACCGCCGGAACCGAAGGATCAGCCATGGAGCACTTCTACCTCGCTCTGGCCCTGTTTCTCTTCCTGAACATCGTCGCGGGGCTGCTGCGCATCTTCCTCGGCCCCACCCCGGCAGACCGCATGCTGACCGCTCAGCTTTTCGGAACCACCGGGACGGCGATCCTCCTGCTTCTTGCCGAAGCCTTGCACCACCCCCCCGTCAGGGATGTGGCACTCATTCTGGTGCTGCTCTCCCTGGTGGCGGTGGTCTCCTTTGTCAGAAGGATCGAAAACAGTGACCAGGGGGGGGACGCGTGAGCTTGTTCGACCTGGCATCGGTGCTCCTGTGCCTGAGTGGCGCCTTTTTCTTCCTGGCCGGAACAGTCGGCCTGCTGCGCTTCCCCGACACCCTGAGCCGGCTGCACGCCCTGACCAAGGCAGACAACCTGGGGCTGGGGTTCATCGTCCTCGGGCTGATGCTCAGATCCCCATCGGTTCCGGTCATGCTCAAGCTGGGGCTCATCTGGGTCATGGTACTGGGCGCAAGCTCCACGGCCTGCTATCTCGTCGGAAACTACGTCCTCAAGGACAGGCAGCTTCCTGTCGGGGAGTGAGGAGTCTGCAACCGTGGCACAGAGAGTGAAAATCTTGGGCTGCGACTGCCCGGGGGTGGCATGGAGCTGACGGGAACCATCCTGGACTGCAGCCTTGCCCTGACCCTCGTGGTTCTGAGCTTTCGGATCCTCCAGTCCTCGGACCTGTTTCAGGCCGTGGTCCTGTTCATCACCTTTGGGCTGGTGATGGCCCTGACCTGGGTTCGGCTGGAAGCGCCCGACATCGCCCTGACCGAAGCTGCCGTCGGGGCCGGCCTGGCAGGCGTGCTCCTGCTCGACTCTTTGCGCCGCATGGGCAGGCGCCGCGAAACACCCGCTCCAGCAGACAAGCCAGCCCATGCACCGGGCCGGG
>CAZUBS010000198.1:0-4737 GCA_964618595.1 uncultured Desulfohalobiaceae bacterium | reverse complement strand
CTCCACACTGGAAGGTTTGGCGGCCAGGGACATGGTCTGTCCGGGTGCGGCCACCGCCGGGCCGGCCGGGAGCATGTTCTGGGTCTGGGCATGGCTAGCCGGCGTTGACTGGTCCACAACCTGGATCAGGACGAAAACGGCACTGCCGGCCAGGAGCAGGGCACAGGCGGTCAGCAACAGAGTTCGAATCATGGTTTCTCCCCAAGGGTTCAGTTCTGCGTCATTGCGAATGTGGGAACGGTTACCAGATCATACTCCTGGCAGGAAAAGCAAGGGGAGTATTCGGGGAATAGTGTACCGCATCTGGTCTGAAGAAGCAGGAGCAGGTCTGGGCAGTTCTTGCGGGCCGGAGGAATCAGTCAGGCAAGGTGCATAGGGAAGTTGAAGATTTTTTTTGGTCGTCGAGCTCGAGATCGCAGTTGATCGGCCACCCGGTGATGCCCAGATACTGGAGCACGTCACAAAGCTTGCCGTACTCACTGTCCCAGGGCCCGGTGCTGCAGATACGGGTGGAGCCGGATTGCCCCGACTCTGCGAGCAGGTTGCGGGAGCGCAGCGTGTTTTCCAGGTGGCGGGCCACGGCCTCGCCGGTTTCCACCACGGTTGCAGCCCCTTGTGTCAGCTCCCTGATGACAGGGGCGATCAGGGGGTAGTGGGTGCAGCCGAGCACAATGGTGTCCACGTTTTTGTCCAGCAACGGGTCGAGGTATGATCGGACCATATCCCTGACCCGGCTGCCCCTGTAGCCCCCCTGTTCGATCAGCTCCACCAGCCCGGGGCAGGCTTGGGCATGGATGGTCACGGAAGAGCCGTTGTCCCTGACCAGGGCGGCGTATTTCGCGCTCTTGAGGGTGGCGGCTGTGGCCAGGATGCCTACGGATTTGCCTGTGGAGACGGCGGCTGCGGGCTTCAGCCCGGGTTCCACACCGATGACCGGAACGGCGATGCAGTCACGCAGGGCCGCGGCCGCGGCCGCTGTTGCCGTGTTGCAGGCCACCACAACGGCCTTGGCCCGTTGCCCGACAAAATAGGAGCAGACGGCACGGCACCGTTTAAGGATGGCTGCCTCGGATTTTTCTCCATAGGGGGCGTGCAGGGAGTCGGCCACATAGAGCAGGTCCTCGCCGGGGAGCCGGCGGCGGATGGCGGCCAGCACGGTCAGCCCCCCGATGCCCGAGTCGAAGACGCCGATGGGTGCGCAGGTCATGGCCAAACTCCTTATGGGGGAAGGTGGGGCAGGTCAACTGCGTGCAGACGCGTCAAGACAGGGAAAAGGGCTGTGGATGTCCTGGGCTCGAGCCTTGAAAATTGACCGGGAGGCCCTGGGGCTGTACACCGCTGTGCAGTTGTCTGCCGGAAGTGGTGTCAGAATTTCCACCGGCGTGCGACTGGATACAATATTTTGGGGAAATTGGAGGCGCAGGTGTCGCAACAACATCACACCAGCCGGAAGGGCTCGTCCCGGCCGGACGTATTGGCCCGGCCGGAGCACCCGGTTTCACGGAAGGACATCGACCCCGACGCCCTCAAGGTCATGTACCGGCTGAACCGGTTCGGTCACACCGCCTACCTGGTGGGGGGGAGCGTGCGCGACCTGCTGCTGGGGCGACGGCCCAAGGACTTCGACATCGGCACCGACGCCACACCCAGGCAGATCCGCAAGCTGTTTCGCAACTGCTACCTGGTGGGGCGGCGGTTCAAGCTGGCGCACATCAAGTTCGGCGAGACCATCATCGAGACCAGCACCTTCCGGCGCGAACCCGAAGGGCTGGACGGCCCGATCAGGGCTGCAGACCACCGCCTGCGCCCGGACAATGCCTTCGGAACCCCGGCGCAGGATGCCCGGCGCAGGGACTTCACGGTCAACGCCCTTTTTTACGACATCCGGACCTTCAGCATCATCGACCACGTGGGCGGGTTCACGGATCTGAAGGCGGAGGTGATCCGCTGCATCGGGGACCCGAACCTGCGCTTCAAAGAAGACCCGGTGCGCATGATCCGGGCGGTCCGTTTCGCCGCCAAGCTGGGGTTCACCATCGAGGAGGAGACCTGGCAAGCCATCGGCCGACACAGCCGGGCCATCCTCACCGCGGCCCCGTCACGGCTGATGGAGGAGATCTTGCGACTCTTCTCGGTCCGGGCCACGGAGAGGGCCTTTGACCTGCTGCACACAAGCGGGCTCATGGGGGAGATGTTTCCCGAGATCCAGGGCTTCCTCGGTCGGGATGTGCCTGAAAAGGAGCTGTTCTGGACCATGCTGCGCACCCTTGATCGGGTGGGGGCCGAGGGCTGGGCAGTCAGTCCTGCCGTGCAGCTTGCCTCCCTTGCCTATGCTCCGTTGCGGGCCAGCATGGAACAGAAGCACAGGCGGGGTTCCCTCGGTGTCCCGGCTCCGCTGGTCTATGATTTTCTCGACTCCATTGCCCGCCGTTTTCAGATGCCACGCAAGATAGTCTATCAGGTGGTGCTGCTGCTGGCCCTGCAGAAGAAGCTCAGCAGCCCCCCCCAGCCCGGGCAGAAGCCCCGGCTGCTGCGCCATCCCCTGTTTGCCCATGCCCTGTCACTCTTGACCATCATCACCAGAGCCACGGGAACGAGCCAGGATGCGGTGCTGGCCTGGCAGCGTCTGGCCGCCGAGGTGCTTGGTTCTGAAAAGGGTGACGTCACTTTAAAGACACAAGCCAGGCCCAGGCGGAAGAAGGGCCGCCGCCCCAGGCGCAGGCGGGCGGGGCAACAGGTCAAGAAGGTCTGACTGGTTCCGGTTCGCCGGCCTTCTGCCGGGCGAACAGACGGCTGACCGCGACAGTCGGGCTCAGGCGCTGGAGCGCACGATTTCGTCGACCCGACCCATCAGGTACCGGGCCATGGCCCGGGCGTCCTCGTGGCTGATGGTGCCCATGCCGTTGGCAAGCTCCTCCACCTCCTGTTCCGGGCACGCGAGTGTCTTGGAGACCAGGAAGGTGTCCACCTCCCCCCCCTCGAACAGCAGACCGCACCCCCCCAGGGTACCCAGAAACTCCGGGCCCGCAAAAATGGGCACCACGATTTTGGCCATGCCCGCGTCGCACTCGTCAATCACGGGCTGACGGCTCTCCCTGGCCTCCGCGGACATGGTCTGGTTGGCCACGGCGCAGATCTGGCTCACCCCCCGGGGGTCGCCCTTGATCTTTGGGCAGAGCGCATTGCTCCACTTGACAAAGGAGGTCACGCGTTTTCCCTCGGCGTCGAACACGCAGGCGCAAAGCCCGGAACGTTCGTTGATGTCCTTCTCCACCTCCACCCATTGTTCTTCCGGCATGAGATCTGTGATGTGCATAAGGCCCTCCTGTAGCATTTCTCATCTTTCCGGGTGCTTGTAGCAGAAAACCCAGTGGAGAAGAAGGCTTTGGCAATTTCTCGACCTGACCTGCGGGGAATGGTGGAGCGTGAGTGAGGCGCCGGGTGTGCCAGGATCCCGGGTGCGGGGACCCCGGTGCAGGATTGACATCAGGTGCGCAGCGGTCGAAGCTCCACTGGGGGGGCAGTCATGGACAACTTCGCACTATTGGGGACGTGCTTTGTATTGGGCGTCTTGCTGCGCCGGCTGCGAACGGTGCCGGAAAATGCCGCCACAACGGTGAACGCGGTCATCATCAACATGTCCCTGCCGGCCGCGGCCTTGCTCCATGTGCATTCCCTGGAGATTTCCCTGCGGTTCGTGCCCCCGGTCCTGATGGGCTGGATCGTGTTCTTCGTGGGCTTTGGCGTGTTTGCCGCACTGGGGCGGGTTCTTGGCTGGGACAAAAGGACCGTGGCCTGCCTGACGCTGACAGCCGCCTTGGGCAACACCTCGTTCGTGGGGCTGCCCATGATCGAGGCCTTTTACGGACCGGAGTGGATGGGCACGGGATTGATCATCGACCAGGGCGGAAGCTTCCTGACCCTCTGTCTGGTGGGCATCGCCCTGGCCGCTGCCGCAGCAGGGGCGAAGGTCTCCCCGGGGGCTACCCTGCGCCGGGTGGCGGCGTTTCCCCCGTTCTTCGCGGTCATTGCGGCCCTGTTGCTCATTCCACTACGCTACCCCGAGTGGCTGAACAGTGTCCTTGGCTCCCTGGCGGGAACCCTGTCGCCGCTGGCCCTGCTTTCGGTTGGACTGACCGTGCGCTTCAAGGCCGTGCAGGGGAGGCTTCCGGAGCTGCTCTGGGGCCTGGGCTACAAGATGCTCCTGGCCCCGGTGATCATCCTGGGGCTTTATATGGGGCTGCTCGACCTCTCCGGAACGCTGATCAAGGTCACCGTGTTCGAGGCGGCCATGCCGCCCATGGTCATGGGCGCCATCATCAGCACCCAGTACGATCTCGACCCCGACCTGGCCGGCGTCCTGCTCGGCGTGGGCATCCCCCTGAGCTTCGCCACATTGGCCGGCTGGTACTGGGTGCTGGAGCTGTTCTGAGGGAAGCGGCGTTTCGGGTCAGTCTCGTGCCGCGAACGTCCGGTGTACTGAGCGATCATTTTTGTCTCTGATAACGAACAGGCTTACCGGAACCAGTTGGAGGAAAGCATGCGGTTCGCCTTTCTTCATAGCCAGCCTGAATCCGTTTCGAGATATTCCCTACACTACTTCTGTAATATACTTCTTTTTCAACAACCTCCAGAACACCACGGCAAAGGCAGTTAAGGGAATAGCAAGCATCATTCCGAAAATGCCGCCGAGTGCGACGCCCCAGAAGAAGACCGCGAAGATGATGAGGGCCGGAT
>CAZUBS010000197.1:3789-4741 GCA_964618595.1 uncultured Desulfohalobiaceae bacterium | reverse complement strand
ATTCCGACGTTCTTCGCCCGAGTCTTCCCGCGGGCCGGGGGCCCTGCCTCGATGACATTGACGGATTCTCCTCCTGCCGGGTATGCAGCGACCTGGCGAAGCCTGGAAGGACTGAGTCCTTCGTCTTGCTTCGAGCTTTTTTTGCCCGGGTGGCGGAATTGGTAGACGCCAGGGACTTAAAATCCCTTGGAGCTTAGCTCCGTGCCGGTTCGATTCCGGCCCCGGGCACCATTGAGCGTCCCCCACCGATGGGACCACACGGGCACCATCGGTAGGGGGCTGGGCGGATGATTGTCCGCCCCTGCGCTGCAATCACATCCTTGTAGGGGCGAAAAATCTTTCGCCCTTCTTTCCGCCGCCCGCACCTCGACCGCCGCCGCCTCACTTCGTGTGCACCCCTGTGCGGCGATTGTGCACCCTCCATCCCTGTGTTTTCAGGCAATATATTGAAACAAAAGGCTTTTCTGTTTTGGCATCCCTCGTGCTTCCCTCCCAGCTTTCCCAAAAAACCGCGAGGAGGGTGGTATGCCGGAGCAGGGGTGGCAGCGACGGGAGGGGAGGTTCAAGCCGAAAAGGCCTGTGTACGGTGCAATCAACCCCGGACTGACAGCCGTGGGGCTGGAAAATTTGAGCCGGAGCGGGATGTCCCTGCTCTACTTCAGCGATTCGGAAGAGCCGCAGCCCATACGGGAGGTGTTCCTGCTCCTGGACGGGTTCGTGCACCGGCTCCCGGGCGGTGCCTTTTGCGTGGTCCACGACAGTGCGGTCCGTGGGCTGGCCAGGAACGGCAGGCAGCTCCGGCGGGCGGGCATCAGGTTTCGGGGCAGGCCGTTCGAGTGGCTCTTCGCCAGGGTGCGGAAAAACCGGGACAGGGTTGCGGCCGTGGTCGTGTGAAGGGGAGAAGGCACGGCCAGGTCCCGGGGATAATACAGCCAATGCGGGGCAGGTTCCA
>CAZUBS010000197.1:0-3779 GCA_964618595.1 uncultured Desulfohalobiaceae bacterium | reverse complement strand
CTCACTGTTCTCCCCGGCTGCCTCTGCCTGCTCCTGGCCTTCGGCTTCCTGCTTCTTCTCCAGCTTCTTCTGCAGCTTCTCTTCCTTCTTCTTCTGCTTGGCCAGGTCCTTCTGGCGTTTCTGGAACTTGTAGTTGGGTTTTGCCAAGAGTGCCTCCTGGTTGGGGTTTATACAATCAACAGGGCGAAAAAAAGCCCGTCTCCCGAAAACGGGAGACGGGCGCCAAGTCATGGTCTGCGAAAAAGGCTTACCAGCGGGGGCGCTCCTCGCGGGGCTTGGCTTCGTTGACCTTGAGGTTGCGGCCGCCAAAGTCCTGGCCGTCCAGGTTCTTGATGGCCTCGGAAGCGCCGGCGTCGTCCATCTCCACGAAACCGAAGCCGCGGGGGCGGCCGGTCTCACGGTCCTCGATCAGCTTCACGGAGCTCACTTCGCCGTAAGCTTCAAAGGCTGCGCGGACTTCTTCTTCGGTTGCGGACCAGGGCAGATTGCCGACATAGATGTTCTTGGACATGGAATACTTCTCCTGAGAAAAAAAATGATAGTGCCATGACGCCCGTTCGTCAAAAAAAAGAAGCAGGGTACAAGATGCACACTGCTTCTCGATATGCCTGTTCCCAATCAAACCAGCGCCGGCCAACATTCAGACCGCGCCTCCACGGGTGCCGCTGGTGTAATGACGGGGAATATACCCTCTTAAAAAACAATGTCAAGTGTCTGGGCCGTGACTGGGCACATTCATTCGGAGTCGTCGCGCAGGTACCCCCGCAGGCAGGCCAGGTCGAGGACCTCGATCACCCTGGGCCACAGCCCCGGGGCGCCGGTCCTGACAGCGCCCATGCGTTTGAGGACCCAGCTCCTGGGCACGCCGTACTCTTGCCAGGTCCCGCCCTGGGAGTGGAAGTTCTGCAGCAGGGCCTGAAAGCGGTCCATGGCGTGGGCAAACCGGGCCTCGGGGCTTTCAGCGGCCTCGAACTCCTCCCACAGGTCCCGCACCTCCCCACCCATGTCAGAAGGCAGAAGCCCGAAGAGCGTATCGGCTGCGGCCAGCTCCCGCTCCTGCTTGTCCTGGTTTGCCTCTGCGTCGTAGCAGAAGGTGTCCCCGGCCTCGACCTCGATCACGTCGTGGAGGAGCAGCATGGCCACGGTGCGGGAGAGGTCGATGGGCTCGGCCGCATAGTCACTCAAGAGCTGCGCCATGACTGCGGCGTGCCAGGAGTGCTCGGCGCTGTTCTCCCGGCGCGAGTTGTCCATGAGCGGGCTGCGCCGCTCAACCTGCTTGAGCCTGTCCAGGGCCCGGCTGAAGCCGAGGGGCTGGTCCAGGCGTGTGGGGTCTGTGGCCATAAAAGAATATCCTTTGCTGGAGTGGCTGAGCTTCGAACCGCAGGTAGGAGCACCACTGGAGGTCGACTGTCAAGTCACACCTCACACCCTCCCCCTTGTAAGCCGCGGTCGATTCTGGTCTAGTATCATAGAATGGGAACGGGCCGGTGGGACATGGGTCGTGCCGGCTGGAAATACTCATCAGGGAGAAATCAATGCAGGTTCCTTTGGAGATCACGTTTCGAGGATTGGACAACTACCCCGCCATGGAGGAATTGATCCGCCAGAAGGTGGCCAAGCTGGAGCAGGTCTGCGACCACATCAGCAGCTGCAGGGTGGCCGTGGAGCAGGAGCATAACCGCCGCGAGACCGGAAACTCCATCCGGGTCCGGGTGGAGGTCAGGCTGCCCCCCAAGCACGACCTGGCCGCCACCTACGAGACCCGGGGCGGCAAGATCAGCGATGAGCTGCCCGTGGTCTTCCGCGACGCCTTCGAGGCCATGCGCCGCCAGGTGGTCAAGGTGGTGGAGAAGCAGCAGGACAAGACCAAGTACCACCCCGACCAGCAGGTGGCCGCGGTGGTGACCAAGCTCTTCCCCCGGGAGGGGTACGGCTTCCTGAAGACCCCGGAGGGGGTGGAGGTCTACTTCCACGAAAACAGCGTGCTCAACCAGGACTTCGACCGCCTGGAGGTGGGCACCGGGGTGACCTTCATGGCCGAGGAAGGCGAAGAGGGCCTGCAGGCCACCACTGTCCACCTGGTGGACAAGCCCGGCGTCAGGCCCAAGGATTCCGGCGTGGAGGCGGCCAGCCCACCCCTGGGCTGGGAGGGGAAAAAAACGTAACGGGCAGGCCGTTGAAAAATCCCCGCTGGACTGCGTTGCTTCACCAAGGGCAAACCCTCACGTATGAAGAATACGCTTCGGCCTTGCCCTTGGCGAAGCGCCCCATGCCACGGCGGAGCTATAGCGAAGCCTGGGTTGCCAGCGTGGTTTTTGAACGGCCTGCTAAGAAAAAGAAGCCGTTGAAAAATCCCCGCTGGACTGCCCTCCGTAGCCTTGTGCGAAGGGGGGACTACGTTGCTCCATCACGGTCAAACCCTAACGTATTAGGGGATATGCTTCGGGCAAAGAAGGGCGCGCGCCACGCGCCCCTACCAGAGAAAGCAAAACCCCTCAGTTTATTCTGTCCTGATGTCTCTATTCTGGTAGGGGCGGATGGCATCCGCCCTGCCTTTGGCCGGAACCACGCACCGGAACCAAGCCCCGTCAGAAGAAGGGCGCGCGCCACGCGCCCCTACCAGAGAAAGCAAATACCCAGATATTTGGTCCGGGTGTCTCCAGCCCTGTAGGGGCGAAAAATCTTTCGTCCTGCCTTTATCTCATCGCCCCTGATGTCCCTTTTCTGGTTGTGGCCCTTTGCCTTGCAACGGAACAAGGGTCTGTGCTGCGTAGCCCCTGAGGTCCCAGGGATTGAGGAATTCTTCCGGGGGTGGACAGGGTTGCGGCGTGGCTGTAGGAGCATTCTGAATGGGAAAATTCCCGCAACGCCGAGACTGAGGGGGAGGTCATGAGCATGGAGCGCCTGTTCCGCAAGGCCACCGGGGTCGTATTGTTGGGGGTGGTGCTGGCCGCCCTGCCGGTCTGTCTCTGGGCCTATGGGGGGGGCGGCGGAGGTGGAGCAGGCAGCGGTGGAGGTGCGGATGGTGGCGGGGGTGAGAACTCTTTTGGGGGATCCCCTGGCGGACCGCCCGACCTTTGGGAGATCGACCCCGACCTGGAGAACCTGGCCGATGGGGAAGTGGCCGAGGGCACTCTCGAGTTGAGCACCCCCCTGGAGGACAAGATATCCGCTGAGCTTGAGAACGTCTTTGAAGATCTCGGCGGTGAGGACGGCACTGGGCTGACCTACGAGGAGTGGATCAGGACGGAGCGTGCTGGAAGGGCCGCAGTTCAGGTCATTCTGGAGGAAGACCTGGCCGAGGCCTTTGACGAGGCAGAGTGGGCCGACAGGAAGGTCATCGCTCTTGATAAGGTAGACAAGTTTGGTGAGGACGTGCAGGTGGTCATCAGCTTTGTGCCCATTGTGGGCACGGGCGCATCCGTGGGCCTGGATGCGGGCAGGGCTTTTGCCAACGCCTACAAAAAGGCGATGGAGGAGGGGAAGTCCTGGGAGGAGGCCGTGGAAATAGCAGCCATCCACGCCTCGACCAAGGGGGTGACCACGGCCATCACAGCCGGCTCGCTCGGAAATCTGGCTGGAAAGACCTGGAGCAAAGCCGGTAAGATTCCTTTCAATCCCAACAAGATGCAGTCCATAGCCAAGAAAGGGGCCAATATCCTGACCACAGCGGGACTCAAGATAACGGAGTTCGGGGTCAACGCAGGCGCGGACGAGCTCAGGCACCAGGCCCAGAAGAACTCCCCGACCAACCAGGCCCCGGCCCCCTCCCACTCCTC
>CAZUBS010000196.1:0-4764 GCA_964618595.1 uncultured Desulfohalobiaceae bacterium | reverse complement strand
TCGACATTCTGGAGCAGACCCCGGAGATTCCGGAGAACTGCCAGTGGGCCGTGTTCCTGCGCAACCACGACGAGCTGACCCTGGAGATGGTCACCGACGAGGAACGGGACTACATGTACCGGGCCTATGCCCGCGACTTTCGCTTTCGCATCAACCTGGGCATCAGGCGCCGCCTGGCACCCCTGTTGGCCAATGACCCGGCCAAGATCCGGCTCATGAACGTGATGCTCTTCACCCTGCCCGGGTCGCCGGTCCTCTCTACGGGGACGAGATCGGCATGGGGGACAATGCCTGGCTGGGGGACCGGGACGGGGTGCGCACCCCCATGCAGTGGAACGCGGACAAGAATGCCGGTTTCTCCACGGCCAACCCGCAGAAGATGTACCTGCCGGTGATCATCGACCCGGAGTACCACTACGAAACGGTCAACGTGGAGACCCAGGCCCGCAACACCTCTTCCCTGCTGTGGTGGATGCGCAGCCTGATCACCACCTACAAGCAGCACAAGGCCTTCAGCCGGGGGACGATCACCTTTCTGTCGCCGGACAACTCCAAGGTCCTGGCCTTTGTGCGCTCCTATGGCGAGGAGACCATGCTGGTGGCCCTGAACCTCTCCCGACACGCCCAGGTGGCCTGGCTGAGAATGCCCGAGTACAGCGGCTGGGAGGTCAAGGAGCTGTTCAGCCGCAACCCCTTCCCAAGCGTGCAGGACGAGCCCTACGTTCTGACTTTTGCCCCCTTCGGCGCCTTTGTTTTCCAGCTCAGCCAGCCGGCCACGGCCGAGGAGGAGCTGGCTGCGGAGCTCCCCCTGCTGGCATCGGAAATGACCTGGACGGACCTGCTGCAGGACCGATCCATCCGCCGGGCCCTGGAGGAGCGCATCCTTCCCGGATACCTGTCCCGGCAGCGCTGGTTCGGGGGAAAGGCCAGGACCATCCAGTCACTGCGCATCCTGGAGTGGATGAGCGTGAGCCGGACCAAGGACAGTGCCAAGATCCTGCTGGTCCGGGTCAGCTACGTGGAAGGTTCGCCTGAGATCTACGTGCTGCCGTTGACCAAAACCGCTCACGACCCCGGTCAGGAGCTCCCCAAGGGGGCCCTGGCCCTGGCCAACATCAAGGGAGGACCCGTGGTCCTCTTCGAAGCGGTCCATGACGAAGCCTTTGCCGAGGACCTCTACGAGCTGCTCATGCGGCGCAAGAAGATCGCGGCCACCGAAGGCACGGTCACGGCCTCGTCGCGCAAGATACTCCGGCAGTTCGGCGGGGAGCCGCCGCACTCCCGGCTGCTCGGGGTGGAGCAGAGCAACACCTCCATCCTGTATGGCGACAAGCTGCTGCTCAAGCTCTACCGGCGCACCGAGGAGGGGCTGCACCCCGACCTGGAGATCGTGCGCTACCTGACCCAGAAAGCGGGGTTCCTGCACATCCCGCCCTATGCCGGGGCCATCGAGTACCGCAGGCCGGGCCGGGAAGCACTGGTGGTCGGTCTGATGCAGGAGTTCGTGCCCAACCAGGGCGATGCCTGGCAATACAGTCTCGATGCCCTGGACCACTACTTCGACAGGATCCTGGCCCTGGACCCGGCTGACGGCAAGGTGTCCGTGCCTGGCAGAAGCGTGCTGACCGTGGCCCTGGAAGAGCCCGGGGAGAGCGTGTTCGAGCGGGTTGGCGGCCTCTACCTGGAGATGACCGGGCTCCTGGGCAGAAGGACCGCCGAGCTGCACCTGGCCCTGGCCGAGGGACGCCGGGAACCGGGTTTTGTTCCGGAGCCCTTTTCCATGCTCTACCAGCGGGGGGTCTTCCAGTCCATGCTGAACCAGACCCGGCAGGGGTTCCGGACCTTGCGGGAGATGGCCGGCAGGCTCCCCGGACATCTGCAGGAGGAGGCCGGCCAGACATTGAAGCTGGAAAGGACAGTGGTCGGGATCATGCGCAGCCTGCTCAAAGAGAAGATCGATGCAGCCAAGATCCGGATCCACGGGGACTACCATCTGGGGCAGGTGCTTTATACCGGCAAGGACTTCGTCATTTTCGATTTCGAGGGGGAGCCCGCCAGGAGCCTCAGCGAGCGGCGCCTGAAGCGTTCCCCGGTGCGCGACGTGGCCGGCATGATCAGATCGTTTCATTATGCCGCCTACACGGCCCTGCACCACACGGCCGCAGGACGGGAGGATGTCCTGAGCCAGCTCGATCCGTGGGCCGAGTATTGGTACTTGCAGGTGTCCGGGGCATTTTTGCGGGGATACCTGGACACTGCCCAAGGCTCCCGGATCATCCCCAAGGAGCACTCCCAGCTGGAGCGGATGCTCTCGGCCTATCTTCTGGAGAAGGCGGTCTATGAGCTGGGCTATGAGTTGAACAACCGCCCCGAATGGGTGGGCATTCCCCTGCGGGGCATCAGATATCTGTGTACAGCGTTTCGAGAGGAGCAACGATCATGAGCAAAGACATGACCTACGGTGTGAGCCGTTTGACCGATCACGACATCTACCTGTTCAAGGAAGGGAACCACTTCAAGCTTTACGAGAAGCTGGGCTCCTTTCCCATGCAGTCAGAAGGGCGGGAAGGGACCCTGTTCGCCCTCTGGGCCCCCAACGCAGCCGAGGTCTCCGTGGTGGGCGATTTCAACGGCTGGGACACCGGTCGCCATCCCCTGCAGGCCAGAGGGGACGGTTCCGGGATCTGGGAAGGGTTTCTCCAGGGCGTGGGGCAGGGGGCGCTTTACAAGTACCACATCCGTTCAAGGTACAATGACTACCGGGTGGACAAGGGAGACCCTTTTGCCCTGGCCTGGGAAAACCCGCCCCAGACCGCCTCCATGGTCTGGGAGCTGGACTACGAGTGGGGGGACGGGGTCTGGATGGGCCGGCGCGCGGCCAACAACAGGCTGGAGGCCCCCATGTCCATCTACGAGGTGCACCTGGGCTCCTGGCAGCGCGTGCCCGAGGAGGACAACCGTTTCCTGACCTACCGGGAGATGGCCGAGCGGCTGCCCAACTATTGCCGGGAGATGGGCTTCACCCACGTGGAGTTCCTGCCGGTCATGGTCCACCCCTTCTACGGTTCCTGGGGGTATCAGACCGTTGGGTACTTTGCCCCCACCCCACGCTTCGGCACCCCGCAGGACTTCATGTACCTGACGGACAGGCTGCACCAGGCGGGCATCGGGGTCATCCTGGACTGGGTGCCTTCGCACTTTCCCACGGACGAGCACGGACTGGTCTTCTTCGACGGGACCCATCTCTACGAGCACTCCGACCCCAAGCAGGGCTACCACCCGGATTGGAAGAGCGCCATCTTCAACTTCGGGCGCAGCGAAGTGCGCAACTTCCTCATCTCCAGCGGGCTGTTCTGGCTGGAGCAGTACCATGCCGACGGACTGCGGGTCGACGCCGTGGCCTCCATGCTCTACCTGGACTACTCCCGGGAGCAGGGCGAGTGGATTCCCAACAAGTTCGGGGGGCGGGAGAACATCGAGGCCATCGAGTTCCTGCGCGACTTCAACGCCGCGGTCTACCGCGACTTCCCCGACGTGCAGACCATGGCCGAGGAGTCGACCGCCTGGCCCATGGTCTCGCGCCCCGCCTACGTGGGGGGGCTCGGCTTCGGGCTGAAGTGGAACATGGGCTGGATGCACGACACCCTCAAGTACTTTTCCAACGACCCGGTCTTCCGCAAGTACCACCACAACCAGCTGACCTTCAGCATCTGGTATGCCTTCACCGAGAACTTCGTGCTGCCCCTGTCCCACGACGAGGTGGTGCACGGCAAGGGGTCGCTGCTGGGCAAGATGCCCGGTGACGAGTGGCAGAAGTTCGCCAACCTTGGGCTGCTGCTGGGCTACATGTGGTCCCAGCCGGGTAAGAAGCTTCTGTTCATGGGCGGCGAGTTCGGCCAGGGCCGGGAGTGGAACCACGACTCCAGCCTGGACTGGCATTTGCTCGACTTACCCCAGCACCAGGGCGTGCGCCAGTGGATGGAGGACCTGAACCGCTTCTACCGCGAAGAACCCGCCCTCCACGCCCTGGACTTCAGCCCGGAGGGGTTTGAGTGGGTGGACTTCAGCGACTGGGAGTCCTCCATCGTCAGCTATCTGCGCCTCTCCACCGACCCGGACGACACCGTGCTGGTGGTGGTCAACGCCACACCCATACCCCGCCAGAACTACCGCCTGGGCGTGCCCCGGACCGGCTTCTGGAAAGAGGTGCTCAACTCCGACGGCACCACTTACGGGGGCTCGGGCTGGGGTAACCTGGGAGGCGTGGCCACCCGCCCCATCCCCAGCCACGGCCAGTACCAGTCCCTCTCACTGACCCTGCCGCCTTTGGGGATCGTGTTTTTGAAATGGGAGGGGGAGGGTGGATGAACAGAGTCGGGAAACCGGCTCAGCAGGAGGAAAGATCATGAAAGACGTCCCCGTGAAAGAGTTCATCAACAGCCTCGGCCATCTGGAGTTTCCCGTGAACAAGCAGGACGTTCTCGAGGCAGCCAGGGAGCACGCGCCCGAGCCGGCGGTGGTGGAAGCCATCGAGAAGTTTCTGCCCGATCGGCTCTACTACACCAAGACCGAGCTCATGACGGAGTACTCGAACGCCCGGGAGTGAGGGCGGTCTGAGGAATGGGGTCCGGTTTGAGCGGAAGGGTCCGAACCTGAGGGGGGGTCAGGCCTTCTCGGGGACGAGCAGCCCCGGGGCGGCCTTTCGATCCCGGGTCAGGGAGACGGAAACCACCTGGTTCCTCCCTTCCCCCTTGGCCTGGTAGA
>CAZUBS010000195.1:3265-4764 GCA_964618595.1 uncultured Desulfohalobiaceae bacterium | reverse complement strand
ACGCCAGCGACGCCCTCGAGGCGGTCGAGAGGGAAGCCCTCCGCCGTATGGGCCGCGGCCAGAAGCGAAAGCTCCTCCCGGAGATGCGTATCCTCGAAACGGGCCTCTGGTCCGCCCTCCCGGGGGAGATCTACGCGCTGGAGCTTCGCCTGTCGGAGAAGCAGGGCGCCGAGTTTCGCCTCCTCGCCCCCGACGAGCCGAAGGCCCGCGCGGCCTACGAGGCCGCCCACCCCGAAGAGGTCAGCGCGCGCCGAGGCCGCCTCGTCGCGCTCACCATGCCCGAGGTCGGCTTCGATGCCCCGGGGAGGACGCCGCCCGGGTGAGCGCCGGTCGCGCGCGGGGGCGTCCCGGTCGAAGGCTGCTCCGCGCTTCAGGGATGTCGGTCGAGATGATGCCAGAGCCTGGCCTCTCGAGCAGACTACGGCTCGGCCGGGCGCGTCGGGCGCCGCGCAACTATCGGGCTGGCGCTCCCGAGGAGCCATCGGCAGGGAGATGAGGAAGGTCGCGCCCCCTCGGCGCGAGGGGGCGAGCTCCAGTCGCCCTCCGAACGCGGTGACGATCTGGCGGCTCACGGGGAGGCCGAGACCGGTGCCCTCGCCGACCGGCTTGGTGGTGAAGAAGGGCTCGAAGATGTGCTCCAGGACGTCCTGCTCCATGCCCAGGCCGTTGTCGGCAACGCACAGCCGGGCGTACGGCCCCGGCTGGAGAGTGGCGTGGTCCGGCGCATCCAGCTCCACCCTGGAGGTGGACAGGCTGATCTCGCCGCCCCGGGGCAGGGCGTCAACGGCGTTGTTGATCAGGTTCATCAGCACCTGCTCGATCTGCATGGGGTCGGCCAGAAATTTCCCGATGGACGGGCTCAGGTCGGTCTCGAGGGAGATCATCTTGGGGATGGTCCGTTCCAGAAGGCCCAGGGTCTCCTGTATCTCCTGGTTGAGGTCGACCTCCTGGAGCTCGGGGCTGCTCCTGCGGCTGAAGGTCAAAAGCTGGGTGACCAGCCTGGAGGCCCGCTGGGTAATGCGGTCCAGCTCGAGGAAGTATTGGGTTTGGGTGAGCCTGTGGGCGGAGCTGTGGAGCATGAGCTGTATCTTGCCGGACAATGCCTGAAGCAGGTTGTTGAAGTCGTGGGCTATCCCCCCCGCCAGCTTGCCCACGGCCTCCATCTTCTGGGCCTGCCTGAGCTGCTCCTCCAGGAGGGCCTTTTCCTGCTCGGCCTGCTTGCGGTCGGAAATGTCCCTGGCCGTGGCCAGGGCCACCTCCTGATCCTCCAGCTCCAGCAGTGCGATCCTGAGCTCCACCGGAAAGGTGGAACCGTCTTTGCGCTTGTGACGGCTTTCGAATGACAGGGACGTTTTCAGCTTCAGCCGATTCCAGAAATGCTCCAGGGCGTCCGCATCTTCAAGGCTCGGGTCCAGCTCAAAGCTGTCCAGGTTGAGCAGCTCCTCGCGGGAGTAGCCAAGGACAGCGCAGGCCTGCTGGTTTGCATTGAGAATGCGTCC
>CAZUBS010000195.1:0-3255 GCA_964618595.1 uncultured Desulfohalobiaceae bacterium | reverse complement strand
GACAGAGAAGGGGGGGGCGCCAAGCGCCGCGAAAAGCGGCCTGTAGTGGGCTTCGCTTTGCTGCAGGGCCGCCTCGGCGCGCCGACGCGCCAGGACCTGCTGCTGCAGGTTGCTGTTCATGGCCTGCAGGGACGTTTCCCGGCTCTGGATCTCCTGCGCCATGGAACCGAAGCGCTCGGCAATGCCCCGGAGCTCGATGTAGGGCACATCCCGGGGGTCGTAGTCGAAATCGCTCCTGGTGATCTTGTCCATGCCGCGTTCCAGAAGGTTCAGGGGCTGGCGCATGAAAACCCTGAGCAGCAGCCCGGTGGCGATGAAGATGACGGCCAGGGAGCCGGCCAGGGCCAGCAGAACAAGGTTGCGCAGCCGGCCGAGCTCCTGCTTGAGCGGCCCAAGGGTCAGGGTCAGATCGACCCGGCCCAGCGGCTGCCCGCGGTAGTCGATGGGCCGCGAACGCTGCAGGGTCTCTGTGTCCCCGGAAGCGGCGGGGGTCGCAAAAAGCGTGCTTCCCTGGGGATCCAGGATCACGATGAAGTCCACCAGGTCGTTCTGGGCGAAACCAAGTCCGATCTTGCGGACCTGCTCGTCGTCGAACTCCCAGAGGGGCACGGCCAGGATCTCGCTCAACCAGGAAATGTACTGGTCCGCCTTGTCCTGAACGTCGTGGCGGAGAAAGTCCGCCTGTTTGCTGTAGAAGAAGCCAAGGAGCAGCAGCTCGAGCAGCAGTACCAGCCCGAACAGGCTGAGGGTCAGGTTCAGGGATATGGACTTGTTCCGGAGCCGGGAGGCGGTGTTTTTTTCAGAAGCGCCCGGCACCGCTCAATCCTTCCGGGCCCATTCAAGGGGGGCCCAGTTGCTGAAGATGCGGTCATAGCCGCCGTCGTCCTTCATTTCCTCCAGGACCCGCTGCCACTCTGCAACCACCCGTTGTGGGGTCTCCCTGGAGAAGGCCAGGTAGTTCTCCACCCGCCGGAAGGGCAGCACGAGCTCGATGTTCAAGGGGTCGATCCCTGCCTGGCGTGCGAAGTAGGGCATCTTGAGGTCCGAGGCCACCCAGAGATCGATGTGGCCGGAGAGGAGATGCCGGGGGTTGACCATGTTGTTGTTGGCGCTGGTCAGGTTGGAAAACCCCCTGTCCATGAGGAACTGCTCCTTGGCGTCCTGTCGGTAGGTGCCGATGCGACGGACGGATTTAGCCTCTTCCAAGTTGGACAAGGAGATGCTGGAGCCCTTGCGGGCGTAGAAGCCCCAGGTCTGGGAGTAGAGGGGGCCGACCCACTGGAAGTCGTTTTCACGCCTCGGGAGTCGCGAGGTGGCGAACAGGGCCACATTGGGGCGGGTCATGGCCAGCTCGTACCCTCTGGCCCAGGGAACGAGATGGATGGGGCAGGAATCGCCCAGCCGTCGCTTCATTTCCCGCACGATGTCCACGGCGAGCCCCTTGAGCCGGCCGTTCTCCAGATAGCTGCTCGGCGGCGCGTTTTCCGTGAAGATCTGCAGGCGGGAATGGCAGGGGGCGGCCTCCGGCAGCCGGTCAGCGCCGGGGATGTTGGCGTCGGGGAGCCAGGTGCTCGAAAGCGCGTACAATGTGCCGTCTGCCTGCATGGCCTCGAGGGTGCTGCGCCACTGGGCTACCAGGGTGTCGGGGGTCTGCCTGGAAAAGGCGAAGTAGACCTCGATGACGTCGAGCACGAAGACCTGTTTCAGCTCGGTCGGGTCCACCCCGGCCTTCAGGGCCTGCTCCGTCACTTCCAGGTCAAAGGATATCCAGAGGTCGACCCTGCCGGCCATGAGCTTCTTCAGGTTCGTGGCCGGGTCGGTGGCCCTGTCCAGGTTGGTGAAGCCGTGCTTCTCGAGGAACTGCTCCTTGATGTCCTTGCGGTAGGTTCCGATGGAGCCGACCTGCCTGGCCTCCTCCAGGGAGCTGATGGAGATGTCCGAATCCCGGCGGGCATAGAGGGCCATGCGCGTGGTGCTCAGCGGCCCGACCCACTTGAAGAGGTGCTCGCGCTCCTTGGTGCGCACGGTTGTGAGCAGCAGTACGTTCGGCTCGGACAGCCCCCGGTTGTAGGCCCTGGCCCAGGGGACCTCGGCGATGGTTTCGTTGCGGCCCAGACGGTTCAGGATCTCCCTGGTCACGGCCACGCTGGAGCCGGTCAAGGTGCCGTTCTCGACATAGTTGTAGGGGGGCATGTCCTCGGTGAGGATGGTCAGCTCCCCGGCTCCGGTAGAAAGGGGAACGAGGAGGAGCATGCCGGCGAGGCATGTGAGTGCCTGAAGTATTTTCAATACAGCTCCCTGATCAAAGGACGGAGTTTAGAGTATGTGCTCATCTCCTATAGATATGTTGCAGCCCATTGACAAGAATCGAGGCCTTGAGCGGGTGTGAGCATCGGCAGGCTGGTCAGGAGCGTGGCCGGGGGCCAGGAGCCTGGAGTGTGCGGATCAACCAGGAAAGAAACCCCAGGGCGGCCGGGTCAACCAGACAGGTGTTCCCGGTGCTTGCGGTAGAGGTTTCGGAACTGGTGATAGGTCAGCCCCAGGAGGTCGGCTGCCTGCTTCTGGTTGTGGCGGGCCCTTGCCAGTGCCAGGCGGAGCAGATCGAGCTTCAGGGATGCGACCTGGTCGGCCAGGGGGGTGTCCAGGGAGGCACGGGTTTCCATTTCCCGGGGCGGCAGGCCTTTTTCTGTTCCGGGTGGAAGGTGCTGCCTCGCTGGAGCCTTCCTGTACGGCGAGGCAAAGGGATCCACATCCAGGCTGGTGACCTCACTGCCCCGGCAGTTGAACACCGCCCGCTCAACCACGCTCTTGAGCTCGCGCACGTTGCCCGGCCAGGAGTGGCTCAGAAGCTGTCCGCGGGCTTGGTCGGAAAGTCGGGGTATTTCCTCCATGCCGAGCTCGAGCGCCATGCGGCCCATGAAGTGCTCCGCAAGGAGCGCAAGGTCCCCGTCCCTGTGGCGGAGGGGGGGCAGGGTCAGGACCTCGAAGCTCAAGCGGTCGAGCAGGTCCGGGAGGAACTCCTTGTCGGCGGCCATGGTCGGGAGATCACGATTGGTCGCGGCCACGACGCGCACGTCAACGGTCAGGGAACGGGTGCTGCCCACCCGCTTCAACTCTCCATACTCCACCACATGCAGGATCTTCTCCTGCAGGGTGAGGGGCATGTTGCCGATCTCATCCAGGAACAAGGTCCCAGTGTCCGCGGCTTCAAAGATACCCTTGTGCTGTGCAGCCGCCCCGGTGAAGGCCCCTGCC
>CAZUBS010000194.1:0-4765 GCA_964618595.1 uncultured Desulfohalobiaceae bacterium | reverse complement strand
TTATACCCGATGGTGCGCAAAAGCTGCTTGCGCGAGACGATGTCCTCCTCGGTCTCCAGCCCCACTGAGCCGGCACCGTCCACCACGCCGAGGACGCCGCGGCCCTGCTCTGTCTGGGCCACGATGACCTGGAGCGGATTGGCCGTGGCGCAGTGGATGCGGGCCACCTCGGGCACATTCTTGACGGTGTTCAGCACGTTGATGGGGAACATGTCCTTCATGAACAGGATGAAGGTGTGGCCGGCGGCCAGCTCCAGGGCATTGTCCCTGGCCAGATCGAGGCACTCCTGGTCCGTTCCCGACCAGCGCACCAGCCGCTTCTCCGAGGCCTCGCAGAAGGCCAGCCCGAACTTGGCGGAGGGAACCGTGTTCACCACGGCCTCGTGCAGGTCCTCAACGGTCTTGATGAAGTGGGAATGGCCCAGGATCAGGTTCAGGTTGTCCGGGTTGTGGATGGTCACCAGCTTCAGCTCCATGGTCGTGCTCCTTTTTTGAGTACAGGTTCGGTTTTTTCCCGACAAAAAATTCCCACCACATCTGGGCACAAAGGGCAAGAGGATGACAACCCCTGCAGGCTCAGCAGAGGTCCATCCCCTCCGAGATCCCTTGACTCATGGACGGAAAAGCCGTTTGTTAGGAAAACCCGAACCGAACCGGCTGTCCCCGCAAGGGTTCGATCGAGGCTGCAGACCCCGCCATGAAAGACACTAGCCGAGCCAGCCAATCACGCCCACCAAAGATCGTGGTCTCCCAGGACCAGGGGACTCTTTCCATCAGGCTCACGGGCAGCTGGACCATGGGGGACACGGTACCCGACATCCCCCCCATCGAACCCGAAAAGGAGGGGGGTCAGGCCATCTCCGCCGTGGTCGTGGATGGCCGGGAGCTGGGGGAGTGGGACAGCCAGATGCTGGCTTTCCTGCTCGAGGTGCGCAGGCGCAGCAAGGATGCGGGCCTGGATTTCGGGTTGCTGGGGTTCCCGGATGGGGTGCTCAGCCTGATTGACCTGGTCGGCGCTGCGGCCGAGCAGGACAAGGGGGTGGAAAAGCAGGATCTGGTCGTTACCGTGGGGGTCAAGAGTCTGGGGCTGATCGAGTCCTTTCTGGATACCCTGACCTTCCTGGGGGAGACAACCCTGGCCCTGGGCAAGTTCTTCCTGGGCAGGGCCAGGTACCGCAGGGTGGACCTTCTGGAGTCCCTGCGCAGCTGCGGGGCGGACGCCCTGCCCATCGTCAGCCTGATCAGCTTCCTGGTGGGCCTGATCCTGGCCTTTGTGGGATCCACCCAGCTGGAAATGTTCGGGGCCCAGATCTACGTGGCCAACCTGGTGGGCCTGGGCATGGCCCGGGAAATGGGGGCCATGATGACGGCCATTGTCATGGCCGGCCGCACCGGAGCGGCTTTTGCCGCCCAGCTGGGAACCATGACCGCCAACGAGGAGATCGACGCCCTGCGCACCCTGGGCATCTCCCCCATCGAATTCCTGGTCCTGCCCAGGGTACTGGCTCTGACAGTGATGATGCCCCTATTGTGCCTGTACTCCGTCTTCATGGGCATTCTGGGCGGGCTCGTGGTTGCCGTTGGCATGCTGGACATCACCTCCGCCGAATACATGACCCAGACCCGGAGCGCCCTGACCCTGACCCATTTTGGGGTGGGGCTGATCAAGAGCGTGGTCTACGGGGTCCTGGTGGCCTTTGCCGGGTGCCTGCGCGGCATGCAGAGCGGGCGCAGCGCCTTGAGCGTGGGCACGTCCACGACATCGGCCGTTGTCACCGCCATCGTGCTGGTCATCGTGGCCTCGGCCCTGCTGACCTTCATCTACAACCTGCTGGGGATCTGAGCAGTGAGCACGGGCACGAACAGGACCCCGGCCATCCAGGTCACCAACCTGACCATGGCCTATGGGGAAAAGGTCATCCAGAAGGATCTGAGCTTCACCATCAACCAGGGCGACGTCTTCGTGATCATGGGTGAGAGCGGCTGCGGCAAGTCCACGCTGATGCGCCACCTCATCGGCCTCATGGCCCCGGCCGAGGGTCGGGTGGTCTACTCGGGCAGCATCGATTTCTGGAAAGCCGGGCCAGAGGCCAGAAACAGGATCATGCGCCGCTGCGGGGTGCTCTATCAGCACGGGGCCTTGTGGAGCTCCATGACCCTGGGCGAGAACGTGGCCCTGCCCCTGCAGGAGTACACGGACCTGTCCGGTGAGCAGGTCACCAGGATCGTGTCCCTCAAGCTGGCCCTGGTGGGGCTGGAGGGATACGAGGACCTCTACCCGGCCGAGCTCAGCGGGGGGATGCAGAAACGTGCCGGACTGGCCAGGGCCATGGCCCTGGACCCGGACTTCCTGTTCTTTGACGAGCTGTCGGCCGGGCTGGACCCGATCAACGCCCGCAAGCTGGACGATTTGGTCCTGGAGCTGAGAAAGTGCCTGGGCACCACTGTGGTGCTGGTGACGCACGAGCTGCCGAGCATCTTCAACATCGGCACCAACTCGGTCTTCCTGGACACCCGCTCCAAGACCATCATCGCCCAGGGGGATCCCAACGAGCTGCTCAGAACCTCTGAGCATCCCCGGGTGCGGGCCTTCCTGACCCGGGGGGAAGAAGCTCCCATGAGCCGGAAGGAGACCGCACATGTCCTTGAAAGCAGGCAAACACAGGGGGCCAAGGCAGAATGAGCAAAAGATCCAGTGCCACGTGGATTGGTGGTTTCGTGGTCGGGGCCGCGGCCCTGGTGGTCATCGGTGTCGTAATGTTCGGCAGCGGGCGATACTTCAAGACCACCCTCAAGTACGTGTCCTACTTCGATGGGGACGTGAAGGGGTTGAGCAGCGGGGCCCAGGTCAACTTCAGGGGCGTGCAGGTTGGGCAGGTCGAGGACGTCCAGGTCGTCGTCGATGTCACGGACGGGAGCATCAGGATCCCCGTCTACTACGAGATCGACCCGGAATCGGTGAACGAGGTCGGGGACGGGCTCACGGAGCTGGATGCCGAAGAGTACATGGATCTGCTCATAGAGAAGGGTCTCAGGGCCCAGCTTGCAGTGCGGAGCTTTTTGACCGGGCAGCTGTGCATCGAGCTGGACTTCTACCCGGAGGAACCCATCCACAGGATCAGGGCCGAGACCGAGGTGACCGAGATCCCCACTGTGCCGTCGCGCTTTGAGATGATCACCCAGTCGCTGCAGGAGATCCCTTTCAAGGAGATTTCAGAGACGCTGCTCTCCGTGGCCAGAAACCTGGATGTCCTGATCAGCTCGCCGAGGTTCGAGGAGAGCTTTGTTGCATTGAACCACGCCCTGGACAGGGTGGCCAGCCTGTCCTGGGAGCTTGAAAGACGTTTGGGACCCCTGGCCGAAAACTTCAATGCTGCTGTCACGGAAACCAGAGAGCTGGTGCACAACGTGGATCAGGAACTGCTGCCCGGAGGGCGGGCCGTGCTGGACCAGGCCGAGGGCACAATGGGGTCGGCGCAAGAGCTGGTGGCCACCCTGAACCAGCGGGTGGTGCCGCTGCTGAGCGACCTGGAGCAGACCTCGAAAGCCGTCCGGGGCAGCCTGGAGCGGGCCGACCGGGCCATGGCCTCGATGGATTCCTTTGTTTCAGAGGACTCGGAGGTGCGCTACAGGCTCATCCAGACCCTTGAGGAGCTGTCACAGGCCGCCAGGACGGTTCGGTTCCTGGCCGAGTATCTCGAGCAAAACCCACAGGCCCTGATCCAGGGCAAGACCCAACCCGGAGGCAGATGAAATGCACCCCTCTACGGGACGACTGTTGCTTGGCCTGGCCGCCCTGCTCTGGCTGGCGGGATGTGTCGGGGGAGGGAGGTCGCCGCAGACCGAGTTTTACTCCCTGTCTTCGCTGTCGGAGCAGGGCGAAGTCAAGGAGGGGGCCACGCAGGCGTTGCCCGGGGCTGTGGGAGTGGGCCCCATTTCCTTCCCCGATTATGCGGATCGTCCCCAAATCGTGGCCCGCACCAGTGACAACCGGGTCAAGGTCGAGGAGTTCCACCGCTGGGCCGGGTCGGTCAAGCAGGACTTCAGCCGGGTCCTGGTGGAGAACCTCTCCCTGCTGCTTGGTTCGGACAGGGTCTTTGTCTTTCCCTGGCGGGGGGCGGTCCCGGTGGCCCGGCGGGTGACCGTGGACGTGGCCCGCTTCGACGGGGTCCCGGGCGGACAGAGCACCCTGGTGGCCCACTGGGCTGTGATCGACGAGCAGGGGGGTAAGGTCCTGCACACGGAGCGGACCAGGCTGCAGCAGGCAACCCAGGCGCACGGCTACAGCGGTGTGGCCGCAACGCTCTCCCACCTCACGGCCGAGCTCAGCAGGAAGATTGCAGTACGGCTGGCTCAGGAGCCTGAGAAGTAGGACGGGATCTCTCAGGCCCTCTTCAGGGCGGCCATGATGTTCTGCACAAACCCGACAGCCTGCTCCGGGGTGAGCTCGGGGCTTTCCTGGCGTCGGTGGCGGGTGCCGTCGTCCTCGACCATCTCGGTTCGGATCCAGACCCTGCCTGCCTTGTCGTCCCAGATGGCCCTGGCCTGGAGGTGCACTCCCCCCCGGCGGCGAAACATCTCGTTGAGCCGGGCCACATGATCCTCGACCTTTTCCCTGTCCGCATCAAAGCCCATTGCGCCCTCCGCCATGAATGCGAGACTGCCCCCTCAACCCGCCTTCTCCACCAACAGGTCGTCCCCGTAGGTGGCTGTCAGCCTGAAGGTCCCGCCCGAGGCTGCAAGCTCGTGCTCCATGCCGGGATAG
>CAZUBS010000193.1:2904-4788 GCA_964618595.1 uncultured Desulfohalobiaceae bacterium | reverse complement strand
GGTCGGGATGAGAGGATTTGAACCTCCGGCCCCCTGAACCCCATTCAGGTGCGCTTCCAGACTGCGCCACATCCCGACCGATCGAGAAGCAGACATCTAAGCCAACGCCACGGGGCTGTCAAGACTTGTCCAGCCCGGCCTGCCCTCGCCGCCACACTCCCCCCATACCACCCCGGCACTCTTCCGAAAAACGGTTCATCCGGTTCAAGGGTACTTTTCCAAAGCTGCCGGTTTCAAAAAGAGGCCGTGGGTGTTCATGACCAGCCAGAATGAAAGTGCGTCGCGTCCCTCTCTCTCACTTGGACCACCTTTGTGCCGGTCGATCCTACCGGCACACCACCGCCACCGTTTCGCTCCAACTGGGATGTCCGCCCCTCCACCTGCTGGGTTCAAGAGACCGACCTTTGTCACTCCTCGTAAAAGACACGGATTCGGCTGGGCATGAATGCCCACGGCCTCCAACATGTACGCTGACCACGGACTCTTGAACCGGATGAGCCCGAAAAACTAACCCTTGACGCAGATCATCGGCCTGAGCCGGGCCACCTTCCTGGCCAGGCCCGCCTCCTGGGTGGCATCGACCACCGCGCCCACGTCCTTGTATGCCCGGGGGGCCTCCTCTGCCACACCGCGCATGCTGGCCGCCCGGATCGCAATGCCCTGGCGGGCCAGATCCTTGAGCACGCCTTTCCCTTTCCAGCGCTTCGTGGCCTGCTTGCGGCTCATGGCCCTGCCCGCACCGTGGCAGGCCGACCCCCAGGCCCTGCCCTCCCCCCTGTCGTCGCCGGCCAGGACATAGGAGGCCGTGCCCATGCTCCCGCCGATGAGCACCGGCTGGCCAACCGCCCGGTAGGCCTCCGGCAGGTGCCTGTTTTCGGGACCGAGAGCCCTTGTCGCGCCTTTGCGGTGCACGTAGAGACGCCTGGTTCGGCCGTCCACGTCGTGCTCCTCGATCTTGCAGGTGTTGTGGCTCACGTCGTAGAGCAGACCGAGCTCGGCCCGGGGAAAGAACCTGGCAAAGACCTCCCGCACCAAGTGACCCAGCACCTGCCTGTTGGCCAGGGCGCAGTTCACGCCGCAGGCCATGGCGCTGTAGTAGTCCTTCCCCTCCGGCGAGTCGATCGGGGCGCAGACCAGCTCCCGCTCCTTGATGGGGATCCTGTACCTGCGGGCGGCCCGGCCCAGCTCCTGCAGATAGTCCGTGCCGATCTGGTGCCCCAGGGCGCGAGACCCACAGTGCAGCGAGACCACCACATCGCCTTCCCTGAGACCGTACGCCTCCGCGGTTGGCGCGTCATAGACGGTGTCCACCCATTGGACCTCGAGATAATGGTTGCCGGACCCCAGCGTCCCCACCTGGTGCAGCTGGCGCTTTTTGGCCGTGGCCGAGACCTTGCCCGGGTCTGCGCCGGCGAGCCGGCCCTGCTCCTCGATATAGGGAAGGTCCTCCCTGGTGCCGTAGCCCTGCTGCACGGCCCAGACCGCGCCCCGGGTCAAGACCTGCTCCAGCACCTCCTCATCCGTGCGCACACGGCCCTGCGACCCCAGGCCCACGGGCACACCCTGAAACAGGGCGTCCGCCAGCTGCGTCTGCCGGGCCGCAACATCCTCCCTGACTAGGCCGGTGCGCATGGTGCGCACCCCGCAGGAGATGTCGTAGCCCACCCCGCCCACCGAGATGACCCCTCCCCGGTCGGGGTCGAAGGCGGCCACCCCGCCAATGGGGAAGCCGTATCCCCAGTGCGCGTCCGGCATGGCCATGCCGGCCCTGACGATCCCTGGCAGGCAGGCCACGTTGCACAGCTGCTCCCCGACCTTGTCGTCCATGTCCTGGATCAGGGCCCTGGAGGCGAAGATGTGGGCCGGCACCACCATGTCGCCATG
>CAZUBS010000193.1:0-2804 GCA_964618595.1 uncultured Desulfohalobiaceae bacterium | reverse complement strand
GCATCACACATCCACCACGCACTGCGCGGTCCACCCGCCGCCCTCGCGCTGCACCCGCAGCTCGGTAAATGTCGCGCCCTTGACCTCCACGCCCCTGTCGCGGCCCTTTCCCAGCCTCTGGCCCCAGGCCGTTCCCCGCACCTGAAGGCCCGAAATGTTGACCTTAAAAGTACAAAAGAGCATCCTTTTCAGGTCGGCTGCGGCCAGCAGCGCATTGAGCCAGGACACGAACAGCCCTTCCAGGTCGTAGGAGGAAGCCGTCACTGCCACGGGTTCCAGGGGCTGCACCGCGTCCAGGTCCTCGGCAATGATGGAAAACATGGCCCGGGCCCCGTTTGCAAAGGCCTCCGGCATGGTCTTCCCCCAACCGCGGACCCCGATGTCCGCCCCGTGCTCAAAGGTCTCGAAAGTGTTTCTCGCCACTGTCCCTCCCTGCAAAAACCAACTATAGACGAATACCCCCATGTTGCAATACAACTCGCTCCCCACTCCCGATCACCTTTGCCGGCAAAACCAACACCAATGAACCCCATTGAAACGCCTCTGCAGAGACCGGAGATCCTGGCCCCGGCCGGAGACAAGAGCTCCTTCCTGGCCGCACTGGCCGGCGGGGCCGATGCCGTCTACTGCGGCCTCAAGCACTTCTCGGCCCGCATGGCCGCGGAAAACTTCTCCCTGTCCGAGCTGACCGGCCTGGCCAACCTGGCCAGGTCCAAGGGCTGCAAGACCTACGTGGCCTTCAACACCCTGCTCAAGCCGCAGGACGTCCAGCCGGCCGGCAGGCTCATCGACCGCCTGAACCGCCATGTCCGGCCCGACGCACTCATCATCCAGGACCTGGGCTTGATCGACCTGGCACGGCAGAGCGGCTTTTCCGGAGAGATCCACCTCTCCACCCTGGCCAATGTGAGCTTTGGGCAGGCCCTGCCCGTTCTCGGCAAGCAGCTCCCGGTCCAGCGGGTGGTCCTGCCCCGCGAGCTGTCCATCGACGAGATCAAGTCTGTTGCCGAAAACTGCCCCCCGGACATGGGGCTCGAGGTCTTTGTGCACGGCGCGCTGTGCTATGGTGTGTCCGGGCGCTGCTACTGGAGCAGCTACCTGGGGGGAAAAAGCGGTTTGCGCGGCCGGTGCGTGCAGCCCTGCCGCCGCATCTACTCGGGCCGGCGCGGCAAGGGGGGCAAGGGGCGGTTCTTCTCCTGCCTCGACCTGGGGCTGGACGTCCTGGCCAGGACCCTGCTCGACGTGCCGCGGGTCACGGCCTGGAAGATCGAGGGGCGCAAGAAGAGCCCCCACTACGTCTACTACACCACCACGGCCTACCGGCTGCTCCGGGACAACCCCAAAGACCCCGAAAGCAAGAAGGCGGCCCAGGACCTCCTGAAGCATTCCCTGGGGCGCGCGACAACCAACTACTTCTTCCTGCCGCAGAGGCCGCAGCTCCCCATGCAGCCGGACGGGGAGACCGGCTCGGGCCTTTTCGTGGCCACCACCAGGTGCCTCAAGGGGAGGTGCAGCATCAAGCCGAGGATCGAGCTTCTGCCCGGCGACCTGCTGCGGGTGGGCTACCAGGACCTGCCCGGGCACTTCCTGCACAAGGTGCGCTCCTTCCTGCCCAAGGGAAGGATCCTGGCCCTGGGCAAGGCCGGGAACCTGTCCGACAAGACACCGGTCTTTCTGATCGACCGCGAGGAGCAGGAGCTCAAGCAAAGGCTGCACGAGCTGGCCAGGCAGCTGCAGCCGGTCCCCGAAAGCAAGACCGAGGCCTCGCGCTTCACGGCCACGCTGCCGCGGCCGCTCCCCCCTGCGGGGAGTGCAAAGGCCATGGATGTCTACCGCCACGCACCAACAGGCAAGACCCAGGCCCACCTGGGGCTGTGGCTGGCCCCAGACGCGGTCAAACGGTACGGCCGCCCCATGATCGCCTCCACCTGGTGGTGGCTGCCGCCCGTGATCTGGCCTGAGGAGGAAATGCAGTGGCGGCGGATGGTCGGGGAAATCCGCCGCAAGGGGGGCCGCTTTTTTGTCTGCAACGCACCCTGGCAGGCCGCTCTCTTTGACGACCCCGGCCGGTGCACCCTGTGGGCCGGGCCGTTTTGCAACCAGGCCAACGCCCTCTCCCTGGGAGTCCTCCAGGAGCTCGGTTTTTCCGGGGCCGTGGTCAGCCCGGAGCTGTCCGGCGGGGATGTCCTGAGCCTGCCCGCTGCCAGCCCCCTGCCGTTGGGGGTTGTGGTTTCCGGAAGCTGGCCCTTGTGCGTTGCGCGGTCCCTGGCCCAGCAGGTCAGGTCCGACACGCCCCTGACCAGCCCCAAGGGGGAGGTCCTCTGGACCAGGCGGTACGGCGCAAATGTCTGGGTCTATCCTGACTGGCCCCTCGACCTCCGGGGCAAAATCCCTCAGCTCAAGGAGGCGGGTTACGCCCTGCTGGTCCACCTCCACGAACCCAGGCCCAAAATCCTCGGCCCCCCAAAGCGCACCAGCACCTTCAACTGGGACCTGAAGCTGCTCTGAACACCTCCATCCCTCCAGGGCCCCCCCACGTTTTTCTGCCCTTCGGACCTTGCCCCCATCCCCGTCAACCCCGAAGCAAGCCCCTGTGGATTCGGCGGGGTCCTGTAAATTATTTCGAGACCAAGAAAGCGTAGATTACCCATTTCGCGTATTTCGCGAAATGGGTAATCTCCGGCCCTGGGCTTCAGGGGTGTTTGGTTGGGCGTGCGCTTTGAGGGTCCGCGGGTGTGTGTCGGTTCTTGTAGAGAGGCCCTGCGGCAAGCCCGCCCGGCAGCACCGTGACGCACCGGGACGGG
>CAZUBS010000192.1:0-4795 GCA_964618595.1 uncultured Desulfohalobiaceae bacterium | reverse complement strand
TTCACCAAGGGCAAACCCTCACGTAAATTGAAGCTGGAAGCTCGAAGCTGGAAGCAAAACAAGAAGCATGAAACTTGAAAGTAATATTCTTATCTCTTTTTTCGAGCTTCGAGCTTCAAGCTTCCAACTTCGAGCTTCTTCACCGCTATGAGCACCATCAAGACCACTCCCATGGTGGAGCAATACCTGCGCATCAAGGAAGAGAACAAGGATGCCCTGCTCTTTTTCCGCATGGGGGATTTTTACGAGCTTTTTTTCGAGGATGCCGAGACTGCTGCCCGCGAGCTCCAGATCACCTTGACCTCGCGCAACCCCAATGCCGATCTGAAGATGCCCATGTGCGGGGTTCCCCACCACGCCGTGGAGGAGTACCTGCGGCAGCTGATCGACAAGGGGTACAAGGTGGCCATCTGCGACCAGGTCGAGGATCCAAGGACCGCAAAGGGCCTGGTCAAACGCGCCGTGACCCGTGTCCTGACCCCGGGGACCGTTGTCGAGGACGGCGGCCTCAAAGCCAAGTCGGGCAACTACCTGGCCGCCTTGTACTGGGACGGGGGAGCGGGCGCGGGCGGCCTGGCCTGGATCGACTTCTCCACCGGGGAGTGGTCGGGCCTCTTTTCCAGACAGCTTGATCAGCTCCAGCAGTGGATGCTGAAGCTCGATCCCCGGGAGCTGCTGGTGCCGGAGGGCCTGTCAGAGCCGGCTCCGGTCACGGGCTTTCGCGGCAGGGTCAACCGCCTGAGCGAGACCCCGTTCTTTCACCGGGCGGGTGGGGAAAAGCGGATCCTCAAGGCGCAGGGCGTGTCTTCCCTGGCGCCGCTCGACCTGGAGAACAAACCCCAGCTCGTGCAGGCCTGCGGGGCGCTGCTGGCCTACCTGCACCAGACCCAGAAGCAGGACCTGGACCACCTGAGCCCCTTCCGGCCCCTCAACCTGAGCCGGCATCTGCTCCTGGACGAGGTCACCGAACGAAACCTGGAGCTCTTCAAAACTCTGGACGGATCGCGCGGACCGGGCACCCTCTGGCACGTGGTTGACAGGACCAAGACGCCCATGGGGGGGCGCCTGCTGCACTCCCGCCTGCGACAGCCCTGGCGCGACCTCGGACCGGTCCAGGAGAATCTGGACATGGTCGGGTGCCTGCTCCGTGACGACGGGCTGCGCAACCGGATCAGGCAACACCTCGACCAGGTCTACGACCTCGGGCGCCTCAGCACCCGCATCCTCCTGAACCGCAGCACGCCCAAGGATTTTGTCTCCCTGCGGACCTCCCTGTCCGCGCTGCCCGCCATGAACGAGCTGCTGCGGGAGCTTCCAGGGCAGGACCGGCCCAGGCTCTGGACAACCACCCTCACGGAGTGGGACGAGCTCTCCGATGTGGCGGAGCTGCTGCAGCACAGCCTGGTGGACTCCCCTCCCCCGGTCATTACCGAGGGGGGGTTGTTCCAAAGCGGGTACGACCAGCAGCTGGACGAGATCCTGGAGCTGACCGAGCACGGAGAGGACAAGCTCAGACAGCTCCTGGAGCACGAACGCCAAGCCTTTGACCTCCCCAAGCTCAAGCTCGGATACAACCGCGTGTTCGGCTACTTCTTCGAGCTCTCCCGGGCCCACAAGGGCCCGGTGCCCGAGCACTTTGCCCGGCGTCAGACCCTGGCCAACAGCGAGCGCTACCTCACCCCCCAGCTCAAGGAGCTGGAGGAGCGTCTCTTCAGCGCCTCTGAAAAGCGAAAGGTCCTGGAGTACGAGCTTTTCCAGACCCTGCGCGCCAGGGTGGCGAAAGAGCGCAAGCGCCTGCTCCACATGGCCAGGGTCCTGGCCCGGCTCGACGTGTGGCAGGGTCTGGCCGAGACCGCCAGGCAGGAGGAATGGGTCAGGCCTGAGCTGCACACCGGTCTGGAAATCGAGATCAAAGGGGGGCGCCACCCCGCTGTGGAGTCCTGTCAGGGGCGGGCCACCTACATCCCCAACGACGTGGCCCTGGGCGATCGTTCCAGACTGCTGCTCATCACGGGGCCCAATATGGCGGGAAAGTCCACGGTGCTGCGCCAGACTGCCATCATCGCCCTGCTGGCCCAGTCCGGGTCCTTTGTGCCGGCTGCAGCCGCCAGGATCGGGCTGTGCGACCGCATCTTCACCCGGGTGGGCGCCTCGGACAACCTGGCCCGGGGACAGTCCACATTCATGGTGGAGATGACCGAGACCGCGCGCATCCTCCGCCAGGCCGGCAAGCGCAGCCTGGTCCTCCTGGACGAGCTCGGCCGCGGCACCAGCCCCTTCGACGGACTGGCCCCGGCCTGGTCGGTGGTGGAGGAGCTCTGCGCCCGCGGCGAGGGCGGGGTGCGGACCCTGTTTGCCACCCACTACCACGAGCTGACCGATCTGGAAGACAAGATTCCCGCGGTGCGCAACTTCAACATCGCGGTAACGGAGTGGAAGGGGGACATCGTGTTCCTGCGTCGCCTGCTTCCCGGGCCGGCCGACCGCAGCTACGGCATCGAGGTGGCCAGGCTGGCGGGGGTTCCCCGGAACGTGGTGCACCGGGCCGGTGAGATCCTGTCCGAGCTGGAGGCCAAAAGCGACCGCCTTCGTGGCGGGGTTGCCCGTCAGACCACCCTGCGCGGGTCGCTGCTGCCGGAGCTGCTCCGCGAGGAGGCCCCGGCGCAGCAGACGTCTCCCCACGGCGGGGATACGCTTCTGCAGGAGCTGAAAGCCCTGAACCTGGATCGCTTGACCCCCCTGGAGGCCATGAATATCCTGCACACCTGGAAAGGGGAATGGGACGATGCATGACAGCACTGCACGGTTCAAGGCAATGAAAGGCCTGCTCGCACTCCTGGTGGTGCTCGCGTTCTTTTCAGCCCCTGCCTGCGGCAAGAAGATGTGGCCTGAGCCGGTCGCTGACCAGGAAAGGTTCTCCTGGCACAATGCAACCGCACGCCTGGACAACGGCTGTCTGCACATCCAGGCCACGCTTGCAGGCCGGTACGCCAACCTCCGGGATGTCATCGTGGAGCTGGAAGCGGCGGATCCATCCGACCTGTGCCTGACCTGTCCCTTCCAGCCCACGGTCAGCAGGGTCGTCGATGCCGACTCGCCCCAGTTGCAGCGCAGCGGACCCGAGACCCGGGTCGCGCTCTGCGGCCTGGATGGGACCAAGGCCTATCGGTGGCGGCTCAAAGGCAGCAACATCCACGACCAGATAGACCCGGTTGCAACCGGGGTCGGGGTGGTTGGGGTTCCGGCTTCGCCAGGGGCTACGCCGTGACAAGCCGGCTTCGCCAGGGGCTACGCCGTGACAACCCCCGCTTCGCTGTTTCCTGATGACAATCTGCACTTATCCGGTTGAAAACGTCGGTTTTTTGTTTCTCCACTTCGGTCCGCCTTTTTTTCAGCTATGGCGGGGGGGGCGGATGTACCGGTCTGCAATCAAGGAGTCGTCATGCATCATCTCACCTTTCGAAACAACGAGCTCTGGGCGGAAGGGGTGCCCGTGCGGGACCTGGCCCGGGAGTGCGACACCCCGCTGTACGTCTACGCCGCCGCTACCCTGACCCGCCACTACCAGGCCTTTGATTCCGCCTTCAGCTCCCTGAAGCACCTGACCTGCTACTCTGCCAAGGCCAACTCCAACCTGAGCGTGCTCAAGCTTCTGGGGGGTCTGGGGGCCGGGGCGGACATCGTGTCCGGGGGGGAGCTGCACCGGGCCCTTCTGGCGGGCATACCGGCAGCACACATTGTTTACTCCGGCGTGGGCAAACGGCCGCACGAGATCGAAGAGGCCCTGCAGGCCGGCATCCTGATGTTCAACGTGGAGTCCTGGGAAGAGCTGGAGCGCATCAACGCCATCGCCACGGACAAGGGGACGATCGCGGACATCAGCCTGCGCATCAACCCCGATGTCGATCCCAAGACACACCCCTACGTGGCCACGGGGCTCAAGAAGAGTAAGTTCGGCATGGACATGAGCCTGGCCCTGGAGGCCTACCAGCAGGCCCACGCCATGCCCGGGGTCAACCCCGTGGGAATCGACTGTCACATCGGTTCGCAGCTCACAAGCATCGACCCGTTTCTGGAGGCCCTCAAGCGGATCCTGGATTACTGCGCCAGGCTCCGGGACCTGGGCCTGGACATCCGCTACCTGGACCTGGGAGGGGGGCTCGGCATCACCTACAATGAAGAGGACCCGCCCCATCCCCGCGAGCTGGGACAGGCCCTGACCCGGATGCTGCAGGGCACCAACCTGACCCTGATCCTCGAGCCGGGCCGGGTCATCGCCGGGAATGCCGGCATCCTGGTCACCGAGGTGCTGTACACCAAAACATCGGCGGTCAAGAGCTTTGCCGTGGTGGACGCGGCCATGAACGACCTGATCCGCCCCTCGCTCTACGGCTCCTACCACCGGCTGGCAGAGGTCTTTCCCCGCGGGCGTGAGGAGCTGCTCATGGACGTGGTGGGCCCGATCTGCGAGTCAGGGGATTTCCTGGCCCAGGACCGCTCCCTGCCCCGGCTGGAGCAGGGCGAGCTCCTGGCTGCGTTTTCTGCCGGCGCCTACGGCTTCACCATGTCCTCCCAGTACAACTCCAGGCCCCGGGCGGCCGAGGTCATGGTCGACGGCGACCAGGCAAGGCTGATCCGCAAACGGGAGAGCTACCAGGACCTGGTGGCCCTGGAATTGGAAGGCCTGGAAAAATAATTCGGCACCCTCGGTCCGATCTGACGAGACCCGGAGCACCCGCCGGAAAGACAAAAAAAAAAAGGCCGGCATGCCTGCCGGCCTGAAATAATCGGATGG
>CAZUBS010000191.1:0-4797 GCA_964618595.1 uncultured Desulfohalobiaceae bacterium | reverse complement strand
CCCTGTCTTTAGCGGTCACCGCGTCAAAAGGATGGATTCCGGCTCGGGGGCCGGAATGAAGGTACATTGGAGCATCGCTCTCACTTGGGAGCTCTCGGACCAGTATCCGTCATTTCCATACAAAACGTCGAAGAACCCGTTTTTCATTTCCCGATCATCCCGGGGAATTTTCGCAGAATACGAGCCTTGGCGCCGTCACCGGCCGTAATCAGGACCGCGCAAGAGAAAGACGGGGCCCTAGCCGAAGATCCCGAGAATGCCGTAGACGATGAAGTAAATGGCCACGATATAGTTGAGCAGTCGCGGCATGACCAGGATGAGGATCCCGGCAACCAGGGCGAGCAGGGGTTGCAGGGTGACGTTGATGTCCATTGATGACCTCCTGTTTTCTTTCGTGCATGTGATTTAAAGTAGACTCCGGGCAGATAATGTTGTCAACTTTTGTGATCTGATGAAGTGACAATAACGGAACCGATCCCTTTACCACCGATTGGAAGAAAGGAGTGTGTTGATGCCCTGGCGGAACCCCTCACTGATAGTATGCCTGGCCCTTGGGCTGGTCTGCTGTGCCCCTCTCGGATCGGACTCGGCCCACACCAAGGAGCAGCAAGAAGCTGCCGGCCTCACCACCTTCATGGTCTACTTTGAGAACGACTTCTTTGCCGGAACGGACCGGCACTATACCAATGCCGTCAAGCTGACCCTGCTGACCAAGGACCTTGCCCGCTACGAGGAGGTGCTGCCGGCCTGGTCCACCCTGGCCACGAAACGGCTGCCCTTCGCCCGCCAGGCCCTGGACGAGGAAACAGCCGCCCACAACATCGGCTTCTCCCTGGGGCACAATCTCTACACCCCTGAGGATACCGATGCAGAGGAGCTGATCGAGGACGACCGGCCCTATGCGGGCTGGCTCTATGCCGCCCTTGCCCTGCACCGCAGGGAAGCCCTGCGCCTGGACACGTTTGAAGTCACGGTCGGGGTGGTCGGCCCCTCTGCTTCCGGGGAGGAAATCCAGAATACCGTGCACAGCTACGGGGGGTCTAACAATGCCGACGGATGGGACCATCAGCTCGAGGACGAGCCCGGGGTCATGCTTTCCTGGCAGCAGAGCCGCAAGGTTCTTCTGCTCGACGGCCAGGGAGCCGGCGTGGACCTCGTTCCCCACTTCGGCCTCACCCTGGGCAACGTGTTCACCTACGCCAACCTGGGCTGCGAAGCCAGGCTGGGATGGAACCTCCCCTGGGACTTCGGCACCGCGCTGATCCGCCCAGGCGCGACCCTGAGCGCCCCCATCCCTGGCCATGACCAAAGAAGCGACTTCGGCCTCCATGTTTTTGCGGGCACGGACGTCCGGCTGGTGCTCCAGAACATCTTCCTGGACGGAAACACCTGGAAAAGCAGTCACAGTGTGGACAAGAAGCCCTTCGTGGCCGATCTCTACGCCGGGATCGGCTTGAGCTACAAAAGATTCAGAATCGTGTACACCCACGCCTACCGGACCGAGGAGTTCGACGGGCAGGGCAGCGGGCAGTCCTTTGGTTCGGTCAACCTCAGGTACGCCTTTTGAGCAGGAAACGAGGCCATGCCTTCCGCCTGGACAGAACGTTCTTTGCCGGGTTGCTGATGGAACCTGATGTATGGCCCGGGAAAATTGAAATGGGGGAGGAAAGGAGACTACAAAATGAAACGAGTGCAGATACCGAACCACTCCACGTGGCGCAGTGCCGCCATGCTTCATTCCGGGCTGGCGGTGCTGTTTATCGCCCTGCTGTCGGGATGCGGGCTGACCAAGGGTCCCGGGATAGCTCCGGCCAGCAAGTTCGGATCGTCCATATCCACTGCGGAACTGGTGGAGCGGTCCCACGAGTTCACTGTCTACGCCTTCACCAGCCCCCGCCCGTCACTCATCCTGTTCGACCCCACGACAGACGACTGGAGCTTCCGGATCAAGGACCAGCCCGGCCAGGTGGTCAAGCAGCTCACCGACCCGGAGCGGATCCGCGACATGGTCGACGACCTGGAGGAACGGCTGCCCTACCCGAAGAAGTATGTCCAGGCCATCTCCGTCACTGACCCAAACGGAAACCAAGTCCCGGCCGGCTATGTCTACCTCTACGACCCCACCCAGCTCTCCCTGCGCTACGCAGAGGATGACCCAAACACGATCGTGGTGGTCCGGGTGCTGCGGCTCGAGCGCTACAACATCGACCTGCTGGGCAAGGACGACCTCTAAACCGTGCCGTCTTTTTCCCCAATGCTGCGCATTTTTGGGCGCTGTTCAATACCTGGCGGAGGTCGTGACCAGGTCCGGTTTCGATAGCTCACAACCACTTCCCCCACCTGAGGTTTCCGGCGCTCAAGGCGAAGCCGAGCTCTGCCTGCAGCATTTCCGAGCCCCGCTGCCTGAACGGCAGGTAGACAAGGGTTGCGTCCTTGAGGTCGAACCGGCACTCCTGAAGCCGGGGAAAGACCGCTCGCTTGGCCGGTGTCGTGTCCCCGATCAGAATGGGCAGACTCTGCTTGCCTTCCTCCATTGGCAAAGATGCCGGGTAGAAGGGCTCTCTTGGCAGACGGTCCTGGCTCCTTACCTGCCGCCCCATCATGTCCAGGGTCATCTGCCGGCCCAATCTCAGGAAGGTGTCCGGCCTGAGCTTGAAGGCGGGCGTCCAGGCCGCAAAGGGCTGCTGGTCGTGAGAGGGCGTCACCACCCGTGGCAGGCGGGTCAGGCGGAAGAAGTCCCCCTGGGTGCACAGGGGCAGGTCCCGGGCCTCGACCTGCATGCGCCAGAAGGGCAGCCACAGATCACACCCCGTCCCGTCCCCATAGAAAGCCGTCCTGACCGGTTTCAGCCCCGCACCCCGCACCGACCAGACCGTGTCGCAGTGGGGGCAGGTCAGGACCAGGCTGCCCCGGTCCCCCTGCATGTCCCAACCGCACTGCGGGCACATGGTGGGCACGAAGGCCATGGGCTCCTTTCCTCCCCGTTCCCGGGCCGCCGGCAACTTTTCTGAGCCGGCCATGTTCCCGAGTCGTTTGCCGGTGATGCCGTCGACCAGCTGCCCCTCCCTGACGACGAAGGGAGCGTAGATCAGGCTGAAGGCCTCACCGACAAAGGCCTGGCTGAACGTTTTGCCGCCCCGCCCCCGGCCCACCACGAGGTGGATGGTGCCCAGGTGGGTCAGCAGATCGCGCCTTCCCATGTCCGGTTTGAGAAACAAGCCGCGCACCGACGGCACGAGAAACCGCAGCTTGAGGGCCTGCGGCCGGACGCCCAGGGACAGGGGAAATCCTTTGTGGGTCACGGCCGCAGTGGTGGCGTCGATGACCTTGTGCCGGACCGAAAGCCCGGTCAGGGCGTAGCCCAGCCCTTTGAACCGCCAGTAGGGCACGAACATCGTGAGGCCGGACTTCAATGAGGATCGAGGCTCGAGGTAGTAGCGGCAGACCCCGCGGCAATGGACATAGAGCCGGACCCTGCAGAAAGGGCAACCGAAAATCCGGTCCGTCTCCTCCAGCTCAACCGGCCCGCCGCACTGGGGGCAGGACAGCTCCAGGCGGTAGCTAGAGTCGTTCACCGCACTGATTGCAGAACACTGCCTGGGGCAGGTTTTCCGCCCGGCAGTTTTGACAGGCCACGGCCTCTGGCTCCTTGCTCGTGGATTCCCCGCACCTGGAGCAGAACCTGGCATGCGGGGGCAGGTTCTTGCCGCAGGAGGGGCACTGGGTGAAGACCAGCAGCTGGTGCCCGCACTGGGGACAGAACTGGGCGTCTGACGGGATGTTCTGCCCGCAGTCGGGGCAGGCTTGACTGCTGGGCTCCGCAGCGGACTTTCCAGGCAGGAACTGCTGCATCATGGCCGGCATCATGAACCCCATGCCCAGGCCCATGCCCGCTCCAGCCTCGCCCTGATTGGCTGCGGCAGTCTCCATGGCCATGGCCGCCTTCATCTGCATGAGCCGGTTCAGGTCGTCGAACACCCCGAGCCGGCTGCGGTCGTCGATGGCCTGCTGCACCTCCGGGGGCGGGGTGATGGCGTTGATGTACAGGTGGGTCAGGCCCAGCCCGAAGTGGGAGAAATCCTTCTGAAGGCGCTCTTTCAGCCCCTGGGACCACTCGTCGTACTTGCCCGGCAGGTTGAAGATGGTGTCCAGCTTCTCCCCCAGGGTGTCGTTGAGACGGGAGACGATGACCCGGCCCAGGTACTCCTCGATGTCCGGGGTGGAGTACTTGTGCATGGTCCCCACCAGCCGGTTGACGAAGAGCAGGGGCTGGACCACCCGGATGTTGAACTGGCCGTGGGCCCGCACCCGGATGAGCCCCAGCTCCTTGTCCTTGAAGGCCACGGGGTCCCGGGTGCCCCACCGGAGATCCGGGAAGGTCTTCATGTTCACCAGGTAGACCTCGGCCCGAAGCGGGCTGGTCAGGCCCCAGGGCACGGCCATGATCTTGTTCAGAATGGGGATGTTGCCTGTCTTCAGGGTGTGCCGGCCGGGCCCGAAGGCCTTGATGGCCCGGCCCTTGTAGAAGAAGACCCCCACCTGGCTCTCGCGCACCGTGAGCTGTGCCCCGTACTTGATCTCGGCCGATCCCTCCTGGGGGATGCGGTGCAGCATCTCCCGCCCGGTCGGGTCGAACCACTCGATGACCTCCAGGAAAATCACGTTGTCCATGCCCATGCGACACTCCTGTCTGTTGGGTGGCCGGCGCCTGCCCGTTGTCCTTGCGCCCGGGGTTCACCTGTGGCCCATCCCCTACCACAGAAGACATGCAAACGCACCTTTCCCGGACGCTGCCTT
>CAZUBS010000190.1:0-4816 GCA_964618595.1 uncultured Desulfohalobiaceae bacterium | reverse complement strand
GGGCCCGCCAACATCATCCCCAAACCGCTGAACAGGAACAGGATCATCGGGAAAATTGCCTTCCCCGTCGGCCCCCAGGGCCACATCGGGCAGATGATCGGGAAGGGCAAGCAGCTGGTGCTGCAGGGCGAGTACCAGGGGGCCCTGAAGGCGGCGGAAACGATCCTTGCTAGCAAGCCCAACAGCGCGGCCGCACTGATGGTCAAGGGCGACGCCTACAGGGGCATGAACAGGACTGATCAAGCCGCTGCAGAGTATGTCAGGGCCCACGAATGCGCCCAGATGTATCTCGAGCCCCTGAAGCGTCTGGCAGCATTGTACGAAGAGCTGGGCGACGACGAGAAGCAGCTCTCCTTTCTGGACAAGCTGGACGAGCTCAGCCCGCTCAATGTTGCCCGGAAGATGCGCATCGGCGGGCTGCACATGGCCATGGGCGACGAGGAGAAGGGCAAGCAGTCCTACGCCCTGGCCATGGAGGTGGCCACCCGGGAAGCAGCCCAGAACGCGAGCAACGTGGCCATGGACATTGCCGAGCGCTTGCTGGGGGTGGATGCCGAGGCTGCCGAAACATTCTACCGCAAGGCCCTGAGTCTCAAGGGGCGCCATTTGGACCGCTCAGACGTGGAGACCTTCAACAGGCTGGGCATCGCCCTGAGGCGGCAGAAGCGGCCCAAGGCGGCCATCACCGAGTACACCCGGGCCCTGGCCCTGGCACCGGACGACGAGAACCTGTACTACAACGTGGCCATGGCCTACTTGGAAGCGGGCGATTATCAGCTGGCCCGCTCCCGGGTCGAGAAGGTCCTTCAGCTGAACCGCTCCTTTGCCCGGCACAGCCAGGTCCTGAGCTACAATGTGGGCATGATTTACTACAAGAGCGGCGATGCCGACACCGGGAGCGCCTACTTCGAGCAGTCCCTGGAGCTGGACCCGGGCTACCGCCCGGCGCGGCAGATGCTGGAGAAGATCGCGCAGGGATGATTGTTTTTTGAATCCGACCCCAGCCTGATCGGGGGGGTCGCCCCGGGTCTACTCCCCGCGCCGTTTCTTGAGCCAGGCAGTCAGCCGCGGCTCGGCTCCCTCCTCCTTGGGGGTGTAGAAGACCCGCCCCTTGACCTCCTCAGGGAGGTACTCCTGTTCGATCCAGGAACCCGGATAGGCGTGGGGATACTTGTACCCCTGGCCGTAGCCCCATTTTTTGTGCAGTGCGGTGGATGGGTTGCGCAGATGCAGGGGCACGGGGTGCATCCCGTGCAGGCGCACCTCCTTTTGCGCGGCGAGATAGGCCGCGTAGGAGGAGTTGCTCTTGGGAGCCAGGGCCAGGTAGACCACGGTTTCAGCCAGGGGGATGAACCCTTCGGGCATGCCCACGAACTCCACGGCCTGCTGGCAGGACACCGCCAGGGGCAGGGCGGCGGGGTCGGCCAACCCCACATCTTCCGAAGCCGAGAGGATCAGCCTGCGGCAGATGAAACGCGGATCCTCGCCGCTCTCCAGCATCTCCGCCAGATAGTAGAGCGCTGCGTCGGGGTCGCTGCCGCGGATGGATTTGATCAGTGCCGAGGCCAGCTCATAGTGGGTGTCAGCGTCCCGGTCCCCGCGGAGGACGATTTCCGGGAGGGCTGCATGGAGTGCTTCAGGGGTCAGGCGTTCCGGAGGAAGCTCGCTCGAGTACTCCATCAGGTTGAGCAGGACCCGGGCGTCACCGCCGGAAATACGGGCCAGCATCTCCAGGCTTTCCTCGGGAAAGTCCTTTTCGAGCGCGGCAGCGCCCTTTTTTGCAATCTGCAGCAGCTCCTCCATGCTCAAGGGCCTGAGCCTGAGAACGTGCATCCTGGACAGAAGCTGCCGGGTTATGCTGAAGGAGGGGTTTTCAGTGGTGGTGGCCAGCAGCACCAGTTCGCCGCTTTCCAGCAGGGGGAGGAAAAAATCCTGCTGCGCTTTGGAGAAACGGTGCACCTCGTCCAGGATGAGCACCTCGATGTCCCGGATCCGTTTCCTGAGATCGGAAAGGCCGACCTCGGGAGCGCTCAGACGCAGAAACGGCCGCCCAAAGGACTCTGCCAGCAACAGCGCCAGGGTTGACTTACCGCACCCCGGTGGCCCGTAGAGCACCAGGCTGGCCAGGGAGTGGCCAGAGGCAAGACCAGTGAGGCGCTGTCTCAGGTGTGTCTGGCCCATGAACCCGGCCATGGTCCTGGGACGTATCCGTTCCGCAAGGGGGGGCGTGGTGGACACGATCGGTACGTGCGGGTTGGACGACCCCTTCCGCCGAAAAGACGCGAAGGGGGTCGCGAGTGCTACGACTCGTCTTCCTCGAGGTCCAGCTCGATGCTGTCCAGGAGATTTTCCGTGTCGAACTCGGGCTCCTTTTTCCGGGACGAGGGCTCACGGCTTTTGCCCGGCCGCTCGTCCAGCTCCTCGACCTCGTCCAGGTCAAGCTCCCTGCTCAAGGTCGCATACTCGTCCTCGGTCGTTTCCGGTAGCCCGGCAAAGGCATCTTCGGCCAGCTGTTGATCCGCAGCCTCCTCGGGTCCGAACATGGCGTCCAGCTCTGGAATGGAGAAGGAGTCCATGTCAGCAGTGGAGGTTTCCACCTCGATGGTTTCCTCCTCCCCGAAAAGGCCTTCTGCCTGAAAGTCCTTCGCAGATCCGGGTGCAGCACCCGCCTTGGTGTCCGGGGAATCCTCCTCGCCCTGGGCCGCGAAGAGGTCCTCCGCATCCTCTGTGGACAGGTCCCCGCTGTCGGGCTCGTCCACGAACAACCCGCTCTCGTCCAGGTCCACCTCCTGCATGAAGGACTCGTCGGCGTTGATGTCTGCGGCTTCAGCGCCCTGTGGTTGCTCTGTCACCTCAGAGGAACGGACTGTCCAGCCCTCCTTGTTCTGCTCGATCCAGGTCAGGTTGAAGAACTTTCGATCCTCCTCCCAGCTGGTGTTGCACTTGGGGCAGGATTCCAGGGAGTCGAACGAGGTATACTTGCACTTGGTACAGTACATGGGTCACTCCTGTAGGGATTCCGCCGACCGGTTCCTTCCGTACAGCCCAAGCCCCAGACAGACCAGAGCGGCTGTTTCCCAACGCAATATGCGTTGACCGAGCGAGGCGGATTCAAAACCACTTTTTTCGAAAGCTTCTGCTTCCCGCTTCTCCAACCCGCCTTCAGGTCCGAGCACAACCAGGGTTCGTCCCGGCCTGGCCAGACATTCAGGGTCGAGGAGTCGTTCCAAGCCGCATTTTTCCCACAGAAAAAAGGATTGGTCAAAGCCTTTGCCGGCCTGGGCAAGCCCCTGCAGGCCACCGGAAATGCACAGCAGTTCGGGCAACCAGGGATTTCCGGACTGCTTGGCCCCGGACACGAGCTGGTCGAACCAGCCCTGCTTGGGATGCTCGGGGAGGCGCCCCACGCTCCGCCCCGACTGCCAGAAAAGGATCTGTTCCGCTTCCAGCTCGACGCATTTCTCCAGCAGCCAGCTGCGCCGCATGTTCTTGGTCCAGGCCAGGGCCAGGCTCAGACCGGCCTCGGGCCTGGCCTCCACCCGTTCCTGGAGCAGGGTCAGCCGGGCACCGTTTTTGTCCACGGATTCGATGCTGAAGACCCCGTGCCGCCCTTTGCCGTCGAAGCAGGCAATGCGCTCACCACTGCCAAGGCGCAGTACGCGGTGCAGGTGGTGGTGCTCCCGTCCCGTGAGGACGTACGGGGGGCTCCAGTGGTCGGGATCCAGGTAGAACCTGGGCAGGTCGGAAGGTTGGGTTGTGTTGCTCACGGTGTTGGTTGCAGCTTTGAAAACGGCAAAATACGTCTAAAATCGATTCGTCGCAGGCAACCAAGCAAATTTTGTACCCTGAGGAGGGTCACAGAATATCGTCGAACAGGTTCTTCAATGTTCCGAGCAATTTTTTTGAGAGCGGGATTCAAGGAATACATTACAATCGCGATAGATTTTATTGCAAGGTCTTGAAAAGGCTGGGATTTCGCCCTGTCGGGCGACCTCCTTTCTTTGCTGGGCCCAAAGAAAGGAGGCAAAGAAAGGGCCTGGGCCGGCTACGGTCCTTTATCGCCAGCCCCTGCGGGTGGAATCGGAATGGTGTGGTGGCTGACGGTCGCTCCCGTTTGCACAGCAGCAATGTACAGAATCCGCCGATTCCACAAAGGCTTCCTCCGGGTCTGGCGGGACCGCAGCAAGGCCCAAAGGCAGAAGACCAAAGGCAAAAATTCCAGAAAACGTCATACCCGTTCCCTATCCACGGGTTTGGTTTGATTTCAACGTTGCACGGTACAACTCTTGTGTCTTGCTTCCAGCTTCGAGCTTCCAGCTCCAATTTACGTGAGGATCCGTACTGGCCGAGCAACGCAGTCCAGCGGGGATTTTTCAACGGCCTGCTAGGAGAGCTTTTTTCTGGCGGTGCCTTCCTTGTAGAAGGGCAGGGTGGAGCGGGCGGCTTCGAGCCTGGCCCAGCTGGTCTGGATGAGAAAGTCCTCCTGCCCGGCAAGAGATGCATCCACATAGGCCAGGGCCACGGCGTGGCCCAGGGATGGGGCGAAGGAGCCGCTGGTGACCTCCCCTGCGACCGACCCGTCTGGGAGCAGGACCTGGTCACCGTGCCGGGCGCTCCGTCGACCGGCCAGGCTCAGGCCGATCAGCTCATGGTCGCGGCGAAAGGCGTGCTCCCGGCCGCAGAAGGGTGCCTTGGAGGTGAGCATGCCGGCGTATCCCGCCTCTGCCGGGGTGTGCTCCTCGTCCAGGTCCTGTCCGTACAGGGGCAGCCCCGCCTCCAGACGCAGGGTGTCCCTGGCCCCGAGTCCGGCAGGCAG
>CAZUBS010000189.1:0-4825 GCA_964618595.1 uncultured Desulfohalobiaceae bacterium | reverse complement strand
GCGGGGCGAACTCCTGGTGCACCACCTCGCAGTCGATGGAGGTCTCGGGATCTTTCGCAGTCAGATCCGCCAGGCCTTTGATCTCTTCGAGGACCGCTTCGGGCCCGTAGGCGGGCAGGACGCGGCAGTCGAGGTAGAAGACGTCCTTCCCGGGTATGGTGTTGATGTTGGGCACGTTGGCCTCTTTCCGTGTGGCCTCGAAGGTGGAGAAAGGAGGCTGAAAGAGCTTGTTTTCCAGGTCGAACCGTTCATGCAGGCTGCGCAGCCTGAGGATGAGGTCGGAGGCGACCAGGAGGCTGTTGAGACCCTTTTCGGGCGTGGAGGCGTGGCACTGGCGTCCGTGCACGGTGAACTTGACCCAGAGCATGCCTTTTTCAGCAACCTCCACCAGAGAGGAGTCGGGTGAGCCGAAGTCCGGAACAAGGAACAGGTCGTCGGGGCCGAACAGGTCCTCGTGTTGCTCGAGCAGGAATTCCAGGCCGTGGCGGCTGCCTGTCTCCTCATCGGCCACCATGAGCAGGCCGGCACTGATGCGGGGTGTGGTCCCGGTGGCCAGCAGCGACGCGACTGCCAGGAGCGAGGCGGTCAGGCCGTGGTGGTTGTCCTCGACACCCCGGCCGTAAAGGTAGTCGCCCTCGACCCTGAGCTGAAAGGGGTCGCCGGACCAGAGATCCCTGTCCCCTGCCGGCACGATATCCGTGTGGGAGATGAACCACAAGGTCCGTCCGGTATCCTCCCCTGGAAGCACCGTGACCAGGTTGGGCCGGTACCCGCAGCTGACACGGTCGTCATCGGACCGCAGCTCGCGCACCGTGTCGAAACCGATGCGCTTCAGCTCATCAATCCGGAACCGGGCCTTGTCGGCCTCGCCCTGGCCCTGGTTGTCCGGACCCAGGGCGGGCCGGGCCACGAGCTCACGCTGGAGGCTGACGATGCGTTCCCGGCTCTGGTCCAGGTAATGTCTCCAGTGGTCGTCCAGGGAAGTATCCTCCTGCGGGGAGTGCCGCGTCAGGAAAAAGGCTGTCCGCAGCTGAAAAGGTCACTGCGTGAACAGGACAGGGGCCGCGACAAATGCCGCAGCCCCCTGATCTGACTGTTCCCTCAGCGGCCTCGTGCGGCGCGCTTGGAAGCCTTGAGCGGGTTGATCTTGACCTTGCCGCTCTTGTCCATCTCGGCCTTGATGTGGGTGGCAAAGTTGCACCCCCCGCGGTGCCATTTGCTGGCCGGGTTGGGGTAGCTGCTGCAGTAGCTCTCGCCCTCGTGGACAGTTACGCGCTCGCATCCTTCACATTTCTCCACGATGGGCTGGAGTACAAAACCCTTGAACGTAAGGCCCTGGTCCGTCTTGACCGCGCCTTCGAACTGGCTTGCATTGCTCATGTCCGATACCTCCTGAACGTCTGACTGCTTGGACTGCCGTATGCGGATGTCCGTTTTCACTTGGTTGGAAACTTGGTAATCTAAGTTCAGGAAGTCGTGCCTGTCAAGATGATCGGGGCGACAAGCTCCTGGCAAAGGAGAGATTTTCATTTCACTTTCTTGACGGAAAGGGCAAAAGTATTAATTTCTACAGCCTGTTGGACAGTCCGCAGCCGAGGAGCACAGTGCATGGAATATAAGGATTACTACAAGACGCTTGGAGTTTCGCGGGACGCCACCAAGGAGGAGATCTCCAAGGCGTTCAAGAAGCTGGCCCGCAAGCACCACCCCGATCTGAACCCGGACAACCCGGAGGCCGAGAAGAAGTTCAAGCAGGCCAACGAAGCCTATGAGGTGCTCAAGGACCCCGAGAAGCGCAAGCGATACGACGAGCTTGGTCCTGGTTGGGAGCAGGGTCAGGACTTCCAGCCCCCTCCTGGATACGAGAACGTCCGCTACAATTTCGGCGGCTCCGGCAGCCAGTTCGACATGGGGGGGTTCAGTGATTTCTTCGAGACCCTCTTCGGCGGCTCCTTTTCCGGAGGCGGGGCCGGCTTTCAGGGCGAAAGGGGGGGATTCGGAGGTCCGGGCCACTTTGGCAGGGGGACCATGCGGCGCAAGGGGGAAGATGCGGAAGTGGCCCTCGAGCTCGACCTGGAAGAGGCTTACCGGGGGGGAAAGACCAATCTTTCCTTTCAGGAACGGGTGCCCACACCCGACGGAAGGGTGCAGCAGAGGACCAAGACCCTGCAGGTCGACATCCCTCCCGGTGTCAAGAACGGGGCCAGGATCCGACTGGCCGGCCAGGGCAACCCCGGCATGGGGGGTGGCCCGGCGGGCGACCTGTACCTCAAGGTGCGCATCAAGCCCCATCCCCGGTTCAAGGTCGAAGGGGCCAATGTGGTGCTGGATCTGGCCCTGTCTCCCTGGGAAGCCGCACTGGGATCCACGGCCGCAGTCCCCACCCTGGACGGGTCCGAGGCGATGAGGATTCCGGCCGGCCCCAGCAGCGGTCAGAAGCTCCGGATCAGGGGCAAAGGCCGGAGAAGGGGGAGCTCCCGGGCGGCGCAGCTGGTATGGGTCATGATCAAGGTTCCCAAGGTGCTTGGGGACGAAGAGAAAAAGGCCTGGGAAGAGCTGTCCCGGGTATCCGACTTCAGCCCCCGGTAAGGCCGGCAGCACAGGAGAACAAGGGCAGAGACAATGGCTATACACGGAATCATCAAGTCTTCAGTGACCCTCCCCGATCGCTCAAAGCTGGTTGGGTTCATCCAGTTCGTGGAGATGACCGGGGTGCACCCCGCCAGGCTCGGGGAGCTGGTGGAGATGGGCTGGGTCGAACCGGTCAGGGCGGGTGAGGAGTATCTTTTCAGGATGCGCGACGCGTACCGCTTGAACAAGTTGGAGCGCATCTGTCGCGACTTCGAGGTCAATGCCACCGGGGGCAGCATCATCGTGGATCTTCTGGAACGTATCGAGTCACTGGAACGCGAGCTGCGCGAGCTGCGGGGCCTGCGGCTGTGATCGGCAGCGCGAGTCCCCGTCAGCCTCCCGAAGTATAACAAGCTCCAGTCAGGAGAGAAAAATATGGATTTGAATAAGTTCACCCAAAAATCGCAAGAGGCCATCAGCGAGGCCCAGAGTGTTGCGGTGCGCTTCGGCCACCAGCAGGTTGAGGTGGAGCACCTGGCCCTGGCCCTTCTGGAGCAGGAGCAGGGGCTCGTTCCCAGGCTTCTGGACCGGGCCGGGTACAATGCAGAGGCTTACGCAGGCGCAGTGGGGCAGGAGCTGGAGAAGCTCCCCAAGGTCAGCGGCCCGGGAGGCCAGCCCGGGCAGATCTATGTCAGCCAGCGTCTGAACAGCCTGCTGCTGAAGGCCGTGGACATGGCCAAGACCATGAAGGACGATTACGTCAGCGTGGAGCACCTCTTCCTGTCCCTGCTGGACGAGCCCAAGTCCACGGGCATGGGCAAGGTCAACCGCGAGTTCGGCCTGGACAAGGACAAGATCCTGTCCGTGCTGACCGAGGTGCGGGGCAATCAGCGCGTCACCTCGCAGAACCCGGAGGAGACCTACGAGTCCTTGAAGAAGTACGGCCGTGACCTGGTGGAGGAGGCCCGGCAGGGCAAGCTCGACCCGGTCATCGGCAGGGACATGGAGATCCGCCGGGTCATCCGCATCCTGTCCCGCAGGACCAAGAACAACCCCGTGCTCATCGGCGAGGCAGGCGTGGGCAAGACGGCCATCGTCGAAGGCCTGGCCCAGCGCATCCTCAAGAAGGACGTGCCCGAAGGGCTCAAGGACAAGACCGTGTTCGCCCTGGACATGGGGGCCCTGATTGCCGGGGCCAAGTACCGCGGCGAGTTCGAAGAACGCCTCAAGGCGGTGCTCAAGGAGGTCCAGAAGTCAGAGGGGCGCATCCTGATGTTCATCGACGAGATGCACACCATCGTGGGGGCGGGCAAGGCCGAGGGGGCCATGGATGCCAGCAACCTGCTCAAGCCCATGCTGGCCCGGGGCGAGCTGCACTGCATCGGCGCCACCACCCTGGACGAGTACCGCAAGCATGTGGAGAAGGACCCGGCGCTGGAACGACGCTTCCAGCCCGTCATGGTGGATGAGCCCACCATGGAGGACACCATTTCCATCCTCCGGGGGCTCAAGGAGCGCTTCGAGGTGCACCACGGGGTGCGCATCAGCGACAGCGCCCTGGTCACCGCGGCCACCCTCTCCCACCGCTACATCACCGACCGGCAGCTCCCGGACAAGGCCATCGACCTCATTGACGAGGCCGGGGCCATGATCCGCACCGAGATCGACTCCTTGCCGGCCGACCTGGACGAGATAAACCGCAAGATCATGCAGCTGGAGATCGAGCGCGAGGCCCTGCGCCGCGAAACCGACCCAAGCTCCAAAGAGCGCCTGGAAAAGCTGGAGAAGGAGCTGGCCAACCTCACGGAGAGGCAGACCGGTTTGATGGCCCAGTGGGAAAAGGAAAAAGGCACCATCGAGGAGCTGCGCCGGGTCAAGGGCGAGCTGGAGCAGACCCGCCACGAGATCGAGGAGGCCGAGCGCAACTACGATCTCAACCGTGCGGCCGAGCTCAGGTACGGCAGACTGAACCAGCTGGAAAAGGAGATCGCCGAGCGGGAGGCACGGCTGGCCGAGGAGGCCGGGGCCCAGCAGCTGCTGCGCGAGGAAGTGGGGCCGGACGATGTGGCCGACATCATATCCCGCTGGACCGGCATCCCCCTGTCCAGGCTCCTGGAGGGCGAGCGCGAAAAGCTCATGCGCCTTCCCGACGTGCTGCACGAGCGCGTTGTGGGCCAGGACGAGGCCGTGGATGCGGTGGCCAACGCCGTTATCCGGGCTCGGGCCGGTCTCAAGGATCCCAGCCGGCCCATTG
>CAZUBS010000188.1:2810-4849 GCA_964618595.1 uncultured Desulfohalobiaceae bacterium | reverse complement strand
CCGGGTCTGGCGGGACCGCAGCAAGGCCCGAAAGGCAAAAAAACGGAAAGCAAAGACAAAGATTCTCGAAAACAGTCTGTGCCGTTTTTCAGCACAAAACATCGAAGAACCTTCTTACTTTGAGCTTTCCCCCTTCGCTGAAGCTACGGAGGACAAGTCAGCTTTGAGCTTTGAGCTTTTCCTCCTTCGAACTTCCAACTTCGAACTTCGAACTCTCCCAAAGCGCGCTAGCAGACGATGACCGAGTTGTCGCAGTCGCCGAAGGTGCTGTACACGTAGCGGTCGGCCTCCCAGTCGTTCTCCCAGCGCTCGCCGTCCAGCAGGTAGCGGAACTGGTACTCCCGGCCCGTTTCCAGGTCCAGGGTCGCGGTGAAGGAGCCGTTTTTCAGCTGGCGCATGGGCGTGGCCGTGTGGTCCCACTCGTTGAAGTCACCCACCAGATGGGCCTGCTTGGCATCGCCTGCGGCATCCGCCGGCAGGGTGAACTTGACCTTGCACACCGGCCTGCTCTTGAGGAACTGCTTTTTGAGGCTCATGACCTCCCTCCTTGGTGGATCTTCCACCCTGCATCGGGGTGCACGACGGCTCAGAGGCCGGCACCCATTTCTTTATAGATAGTGATATAGTCCGAAGCTGATTTTTGCCACGAAAATTCACAGCGCATGGCCCGCTCCTGCATGGCACGCCAGGCCTGTGCATCCTCCCAGACCCGGACCGCCTGCTCGATGGCCTCGAGAAAGGGCCCCGGAGAGGGGTGCTGGAAGATGAACCCGGTTGCCTCGGGATGGGGGTGGGCAAGGATGGTGTCCTTCAGCCCGCCCACTGCCGTGGCCACCGGGGGCGTGCCGTAGCGCAGGCTGTACAGCTGCGTCAAGCCGCACGGTTCGTAGCGCGAGGGCATGAGAAAGATGTCCGCGCCGGCCTGGATCTGGTGGGAGAGCTCCTCGGTGTAGCCGATGCAGGCGGACAGCTGGCCCGGGTACTGCTCGACCAGGTTCTCCAGCCTGGCCTCGTGCTCCAACCCGCCTTCGCCAAGGACCACCACGCCCAGGTTGAGCTCCATGAGCCAGGGCATGATGTCCAGCAGCAGGTCGATGCCCTTCTGCTCCCTGAGCCGGCCGATAAACCCCAGCACCGGCCTGTCCATGAACGCAGGGCTCAGGCCCATCTTCTGCAGCAGTGAGTGCTTGCACAACCGCTTCCCCTGCAGGTCCGACACCGAGTAGCGGCAGTCCAGGAACTTGTCCGTTGAGGGGTCCCACACTGTGTAGTCGGCGCCGTTGAGGACGCCCCTGATCTGGGCGGCGCGCTTGCTGAGGATGCCTTCCAGGCCGCTGCCGAACTCCGGGGTCAGGATCTCCTGGGCATAGGAGGGGCTGACCGTGGTGATCATGTCGGCATAGGCGATTCCCGTCTTGAGCATGTTGAAGCTGCCGTAGAACTCCGCCCCCTCCATGCTCCAGGCCTCGTGGGGCAGGCCCGACTCCATGAACAGCCTGAAGGAGTACTGCCCCTGGAAGGCGAGGTTGTGGATGGCCAGGGCCGAAAATGTCCCGGCCCAGGCAGGGTCGGAGCGGCGCCAGAAGTTGAGGTAGGCCGGGACCAGTGCGGCGTGCCAGTCGTTGGCGTGTATGATCTCGGGAATGGCGCGCATGCGCCGGGCAAAGGTCAGGGCGGCCCGGCTGAAAAAGATAAACCGCTCGCAGTTGTCGAAGTAGTCGCCCTTGTAGGTGCAATAATAGTTGCGGCGGTCAAAGTACTCTGGGCGGTCGACAAAGAACACCGGCATGCCGTTGTAGTCCGCCCTGTAGACATCCGCGGTCACATCGGGCCAGGGGTATCCCACGGGCATGCGCTCGAACACCAGCCGCAGCGGGTAATCCGAGGTGGACATCCTGCCGTAGAACGGGGTGATGACCGCGGTGCTGTAGCCCATGTTGTGCAGGGTCAGGGGGAGGATGCCCATGACGTCTGCCAACCCGCCGGACTTGGAAAAGGGGTAGATCTCCGAGGCGACGAAAAGTATTTTCGGGGGCTTG
>CAZUBS010000188.1:0-2800 GCA_964618595.1 uncultured Desulfohalobiaceae bacterium | reverse complement strand
TGTCCATCACTCCCAACCCGGTTTTTTGAGGCCTGCCGCGCGTGCTCCCATTTACCTTCCGACCTTCTTTTAGCCGTGGTTTTTGCAAAGCACAACGCATTCACCACTGAAATCGCGAAATCTGACCAGGCTGATTGCCGGGCCCCGGCGGGCTTGGAGGCTGCGGAGCGAATCAGATGTCTTTTTGGTGCCAACCACAGGTTGTGGCCCCGGAGTTCACCTTGCAGCCCCCACCTTCGAGCATGCCGCAAAAATCGTTCAGGATGCGGGCGTGGTCAAAAACCAGATCCGGCCATTGGCCCAGAGGAAAAAACCGGGCCCTTGCCGCATCGTCTCCTCCTTCCGGCAATGACCCGTCCCCTTCCGGTGCGGCCGCGAAAACCACGCTCAGGGCATGGTGCCTGGGGTCCCGCTCCGGTGAGGAGTAAACGCCCAGCAACCGCTGCAGGCGCACTGCAAGCCCGGTCTCCTCCCGGGCCTCCCGGACCGCTGCCTGTTCGACTGTTTCCCCGTAGTCGACGAACCCCCCAGGCAAGGCCCACCCCCGGGGGGTGTTTTTGCGCTCCACCAGCACCACGCCTTGCAATGGATCGTGGATCACAATGTCCACAGTGGGATAGGGGTTGCGTGGTTGCCCGGCCTCGACCGTAGAACGACTTTTCATTTCCTGAACCCTTACACTGTCTGCCCGTCTGAACGTTGCCCTGCAAGGGAGCTGCTGGTGAAACAACCCCAGTCAGGTTTTGCATCGCGGCCACATACCCAGGCCATCAGCCACGACTCCGCCACGACTCTTGAAACACCCCTTCATTGGAGCACGGTTCAATAATTTATACCAAGCCGGCAGGCCACTGCCCGGATCATTTTTGCCCTGGACAAAACAAAAGCCAGCTTCTCCTGAACCTACAGGAAAAGCCGGCTTTTGCAAAAGGAGGAAGGTTGTTTTTCATACAGCAAGTTGCGGACCAACTGCCAAAACAGCTTTCCTGGAAGCGATTACTGAATAATTCTAATGGCCTGGAAAGATCGTTGTCCCCTTCATACGGGCTGACCCTGTTCAAGATTTTTTACCCCGCCCCCGGGGGCTGCCATTGCACCACGGAGGAAGGTTCAAGATTTTTGACCTGCCGGTTCTGCTGCCATCCCAGGGTTACAAAACCTTGTGGACGGTGAAACCCGCACCTTCGAGCGCAGTCCTTGCAACGGCCCCCTCTCGGAGGAGGTTGAGCCGCCCAGGCCCTGCACTCTGGACCACAGTGGAAGGGGGGCCGCCAGCCGGCCAGGGTTTTTGAGTCAGCACGCAATCCACTGCGTCGACCAGACCAGGGTCGAGCTGATCCGGCAGGGCAGCCGGAGGCTTGCCTCCCGGATTGGCACTGGTGGCGACCAGCGGAACGCCTGCCTGCAGACAGAGCGTCCTGGCCAGGGCGTGGGAGGTCACCCTGACGGAAACAAACCCGTTGACATCACACAGCAGCCGGGAAAGCTCCTGCCTGGCCGGGACCAATACGGACAGCGGGCCCGGCCAGAAGGAACCGGCCAGGGCGTGGACGTCGCTGTCTACCCGCTTTGAGACCAGGCCGAGCTGTTCCATCGAGCCGATGACCAGCGGCAGGGGTTTTCCCCGTTCCCGCCCCTTGACCGCGGCCACCCGCTGGACAGCCGCTGGGTTCAACCCATCCGCACCAAGGGCATACAGGGTCTCCGTGGGATAGATGAGCAGCCCACCCCGCCTGATCACATCCAGGGCCTGACCGAGTTCTTCCCCGACCTGCCCCCCCTTCGATCTGGTCATGGCATTTTTTTCCTGGGTCATTAAGTCAAAAAAGTCAGAAGTTTCAGATACATAAATGAAGTTTGTCCTCCTGGCAAATAATTTGCTAGATTCAGGGCATCACCAGGAGGCAACTGATGAAGATCACCTCAGAACAGCTCGACGCCCTGAAGCAGGCCCAGGAACACAAGAAGGCAGACACCACATCACCCGAAGCCTTCCAGAAGCTGCTGGCCCAGGAGGCCCGCAGGACCGAGAGCGCACAGTCCGCCGGCCAGGCATCCCTCCGCCCGCCGGGTGCGGCGAGTGGGTTGTACGCCACGATCCAGGCCAACCAGGCCGGTGCGCCTGACAACCACTCCGAGCCGACCGTCATGGACAAGATGGACAGCGTTCTGAACCGGTGGGAAAACTATGCCCAGCTCATTGGAAGCACACCGCCCGACCTGCGCCAGGGCTACCAGCTGCTCGAGTCCATCTCCAAGGATCTCGGCGAGCTGGAGCACACCCTGCCGGACAGCGGCCAGGCCGCGGAGCAGCTGCGCCCCATCCTGGACGAGCTCGAGATCCTGACCATGACCGAACGGGTCAAGTTCAACCGGGGCGACTACCTGTAGCAGATCAAGGGCATTCTTTGATCACCGCTCATTCCAGAGGGGCCGGCTGAAGCAGGGAAAAGGCCTCCACCTCCGTGTACCGGGGTCCTCCCGGACCCAACTCACTCTGCCACAGCACGAAACGGTCCACCCCCTGAACCGGCCACTCCTGTGCGGCCAGGTCTTCCAGCACCCTGCCCCAGGGGTCCGGGCGCAACTGCCTGATGCGTGCCAGCGTCAGGTGGGGAAAAAATGGCCGGGGCTCGGGCTCAAATCCCAAAGGCAACAGTGCGCTCGCAACCCCCGAGGCCAGATCGCTGCATTCAGAACCGCCTTGCATGAGCCCCACCCAGAGCACCCGGGGACGCCGCCCCGGCGGGAATGACCCTGATCCACCCCCCTCCAGGTCGAACACCGGGGGGGTGACTTG
>CAZUBS010000187.1:0-4855 GCA_964618595.1 uncultured Desulfohalobiaceae bacterium | reverse complement strand
CCGGGATAGGCGACCACTCGACCCGGGAGACCGCCCCGGATAAAACCCAGGGGTGGCGGCGCTGCAGTGATCTTTCCCTTCCGGGCTTGAGATTTACTGTCGGCATGGACCTGGGTCTATCGGAGTTGTCCGCTGTGCGTAAAGGGATTTCTCTGAGCTGCCGAGCAGCAGGACGGGAAGTGGTGTCCCAAACCTCCAGCTCTCGTCTTCGGGAAGGTTGGACCCGGGAGCATGTTCAGGATGACAGCGCGGACCAGGAAGGGCATGCTGGGTCTTCGCGCACGTCGAACCGGAAGGCTTTGGATGAACGACAAGGGGACAAAAGGTTCCGTGAAACGCCAGGTTTTTGGCTGGGCCATGTATGACTGGGCCAACTCGGCCTATGTCACAACCGTGGTCGTGGCCGTGCTCCCGGCCTATTTTGCATCCACCGTGGTTCCCAAGGGGGGGGTGGAGGTCCTGGGGACGACCCTGTCCGCGTCCTCCATCTGGGGGTATGTGGTGGGGCTGTCCGCCCTGCTGGTCTTCATCATGGCCCCTGTGCTGGGGGCGGTTGCCGACTACTCGGCCACCAAGAAAAAGTTCCTGGCCCTGCTCTGCGCAATGGGGGGCTTGTGCACGGTGTGCCTGTTTTTCGTTGGCCGGGGCGACGTTTTCCTGGCCATGCTCCTCTTTGGGCTGGCCCAGATCGGCCTGGTGGGGGGGAATGTCTTCTACGACGCCTTTCTTCCCCAGATCGCCCCCGAGGGGAAGATGGACTGGGTGTCGGGCAAGGGCTTTGCCCTGGGCTACCTGGGCGGGGGCATCCAGTTCGCCTTGTCCCTGGGGCTGATCGTCCTGCACGACAGCTTCGGGATCTCCCAGGAGCTGGCCGCGCGCCTGGCCATGGCCGCTGCCGGTCTGTGGTGGGGCGGGTTTGCCCTGATCACCTTCAAGCTCCTGGACGAGCAGCCGCCAGTGGAGGAGCCGGTCAGAAAGCAGGGCCTGGCAAAAGTCGCCGCCTTCACCAGGATTGGGTTCAGGGGTACGGCCAGGACCTTCCGCACCATCGGTGCTGACCGCAACCTGCTGCTCTTCCTGCTGGCCTTCTTTCTCTACAACGACGGCATTCAGACCGTGATCAACATGGCCACCATCTACGGCAAGGAGGAGCTGGGGTTTTCCATGACCGTGCTCATGGTTACGCTGCTGATCATCCAGGCGGTGGCCTTCGGGGGTGCCCTGGCCTTCGGCAAGCTGGCCGAGTTGGTCGGGGCCAAGCCCGCGCTGCTGCTGACCCTGGTCCTGTGGACCGGGGTCACGGTCTACGCCTACTTCATGACCAGCCCGCTGGAGTACTTCGTGCTCGGGGTGCTGGTGGGGATGGTGCTCGGTGGGTCGCAGTCCATCAGCCGCTCCTTTTTCGGGGCCATGATCCCGGTTCAGTCCCCCGCGGAGTTCTATGCCTTCTACTCCGTGGTGAGCAAGATGTCCTCCATCCTGGGTCCGGTCATGTTCGCCGTGGTGCGGCAGGTCACGGGGACGTCCCGCCTGTCGGTGCTCTTTCTGGGCCTGTTCTTTCTGTCCGGACTGGTGCTGCTGTCCCTGGTCAGGCCTGTCCGGGCCGGGGAGAGCGACACCCGCATCATGAATGAGCAGGCCCACGGGTGATGCAAGGTTTTCCCACTTTGAAAAGAACACTCTGTTGGCGTACGCTGCCTGGTCGAAACTGTTGTATCCCAGAGAGCCGATGTCCCTGCTTATAGACTGTCACACCCATACCAGCCGTTACTCCGGTTGCTCGAGCGTCACCCCGCAAACACTCTGCTCCCTGGGTGAGCTGCGGGGGCTGGACGGCATCGTGCTCACCGAGCACCAGGTCCGCTGGCAGCAAGCGGAGCTCGACGGGCTGCGCAGCCAATGCCCGGGGATCACCATCTACTCCGGGGTCGAGGTGTCTGTCGGCGAAGGCTATGATGTCGTCGTCATCGGCCCGGAAACAGGATCGATGTTCGGCTACGCCGTGCCCTTCGAGCTGCTGCTCAGCGAGCTGGAGCCCGTTCGGGGGGAGACGTTCCTGTTCGTGGCCCACCCCTTCCGGTACACGGACCGGATGACCTCTGAGCTGGAAGAGATCCTGTCCGCAGTGGACGGGATCGAGGTCAACTCCATCAACATCCTGCGAAACAACACCCGGGACGACGACGGGCGGGTCAGTCCCGTGAACCAGGCCACCTACGACATGGCCAGGGACAAGTACGGGCTGGTGGCTGTGTACAACAGCGACGTCCATCACCAGGCAGGGGTCGGCGCCCTGGCCAACCGCTTCCGGACTGCGGCGCCGCCAGCGGACGAGGCGGGCCTGGCCCGGCTGCTCAAGACGGCGGACATCGAGGAGCACCAGGACCCTGAATTGCTCCGCGGCCTGCTGGGGATGAGGAGAAAGAGAGGGCTGTTCGGTTGGTAGCAAGGGGGGAAGTTTTATTGAATGCAGCGGTATCCGACCGATCCGTCCGATCGGTCGGATCCGTCAGATGATACAACCCAAGCCTGCCTCACCCAAAGGCCATGCGCTCCTTCTTGCGGTAGACCATGCCCTGGAAGATGGCCACCAGGTCGCCGGACTGGTCCGTGACCTCCACGGTATAGGTGGCCAGCCTTGGGTTGCGGGAGGTCTCCCTGGCCTCGGCGAACAGCATGTCCCCGGTGGCCGCCTTGACATAGGAGATGTCGGCGTTGATGGCCACGGCCACGCTTCCGTGGGAGTTGGAGGCCACGGCAAAGGCCAGGTCGGCCAGGGAGAAGATCGCCCCCCCGTGACCGATGGCCAGGCCGTTTTTGTGCTCACTGGTCAGGGGCATCCGCACCCTGGCACTTCCCGGTGTCACGTCCAGGACCTCGATGCCGAGGTAGGCGGCAAATCTGTCCTTTTCCATGAAAAATCGCTTGACGGCGTCCATGTCCATGACGGGTCCTTGTACTTCTCTGATTGGGGTCACTCCGCACAGTGCACGCAAAGGGTTGCCTCAGACACGGCCAGCAACCTGGCCACGGGGATGTCTTCCCCGCACCCCGCGCAGATGCCGAAATCCTCGTCCTCCACATGGGCCAGGGCCCACTCCAGCTTGCGCAACCTGACCCTGGACTCTGCCAGGACCCGGCCGCTGATGGCCTGGTTGGCCATGGAGTCCATGCGGGACAGCCGGCCCACGCGCGACGGGTCCAGTTCCAGCGGGCGGTCCGCCTTTCGGCCGTCGGTGAGTTCCTTCAGGCGCTGCTCAAGGCGTTTTTTGAAATCTTCGAGGTCAATAGCATCACTCATGGCAGGCTTTCTTGTGCATGATTTTTGTATCAAGGGTATTCTGGGGTTTTTGCATCAGCGCAATATCTTTTAACGGGATTTCACAGCGCCACCGGAAACGGCGTGCAATATACCGCAGCGTCGCCTCCCGAAAAAAGACCACATGGGTCGGGTCCCGGCGGTAATGCCAGTGCTCGAAACGGTCGTCTACCGTCTGGAAGCAGGTCATAATCGCCAGCCATCCACCGGGGCGCAGCATCCGGTCGAAACGAGCGAACTCCTCGGCCGGCCGGTGGAAGTGTTCGATTACCTCTGCACAGACAATGAAATCGTAGAGATCTTCAAGGGGTTCGGGGTCGGGGAAAAAAAGGGGGTCGAACAGTCGCACATGATGGCCCGCCTCGCGCAGCATGCACGCAAGCGCCGGCCCCGGCCCGCATCCATAGTCCAACCCTTTCGCCTGCGGCGGCAGTCTTTCCAGCAGCGGGCCTGCAAGTTTTGACAGGAACCGGCGGTAATCCTTATCTCCCGGGTCATTCCTGTGGAGGCGATACATGGCCTGCTCATGGTCGATCGGCACCCTTTGCTCCGGATTCAGAAATGTAGCATGGCAAGCCCCGCAGCGCTCGTATCGATTCCCGTCCGCACTGACAAAAAAATGAGCCGAGATCGCGCCGCACACAATGCATCGCCGGTCATCACGAATAGAATCGCAGCAGGCGCATGCATCGTTTTTCGAATACTGATTTTTCCGGTTGTATGCGGTAATCGAGTGCCTCCTTAACTCCTTTGTGCTTGGCCAAGCGCTCCTGGCGATTTTCGCGGTCGTAATTACGGGTGGTTCTTCCAGTTTGAACTCGAGTCTGCTTGCCCGGCCCTTGTTCCAATACCACTGCTCCACATGCTTGTCAAACAAGGGCGGCCGTATTGGATTCCGGGTTTACGGACCGCTGTATTTTGGCCCGGGCATCTATCTATTGAGGAAATCGGGCAAGCCGGCCGCCCACTGTTCGACCTGTCGGCGCAGTTCGTCCCGAACCTCTCGGAACCGGACCATCTTGTCCTCATCATCGCCCGGCCAGGCGGTCGGATCGGGCAGGTTCCAGTGTTGGACGTTTTCCACGCCCGGAAACGGGGGGCATTTCTCGGCGCTGGCCTCGTCGCACACCGCCACCAAATGGGAAAACGGATGGCCGCTGCGCGCCACCTCGAACACGTCGCGGGTCCGGGCGCCGGAGATGTCGATCCCCACCTCCTGCATGGCGCGCACCGCCAGGGGGTTGAGGACGCCGGGCCTGAGCCCGGCGCTTTCCGCTTCCAGCCGGTCGCCGTAGAGATGGTTGACCCAAGCCGCGGCCATCTGGCTGCGGGCGCTGTTGTGCACGCACACCATCAGGGCCTTGGGTTTGCCGTCATCGACCTGCCGGCGGAATTCGCCCATTCGGTGCCGCGCGATTTCCCCCAGGGCCAGGTAGATTACGTTTTTGGCGATATTGGCGGCATGATCGGCCAACCGCTCGATGCGCCGGACAATGGCCAGCAGATCGACTTCCAGGGGCTCAACAAATTCACCTT